>NZ_JBXKJL010000237.1:0-92038 GCF_056994735.1 Geomonas sp. | reverse complement strand
GCTTCCGGATAGAAAGTGGCGGCGGTGCCGTCGACGTTGAAGGAGATCACCCCGGCCACGGCCGAACCGTCGGATTTCGCGACCTTCAGGGTGCTGCTGGTGATGGAAGTCTTGTCCATCCTCTTGGAGAAGGTCACCACCACCTGGGTGCTCGGCTGCACGTTCACCGCCTGGTCGGCGGGGGTCACCGTGAGCACGCGCGGGGCGAGCTTCTGGATCGACAGGTTGACGGTCACAGCCTGGTAGGCCGCGCCGATGGATCCTGCGGAGCTTCCCTCGTCATTGGTGCCGAGATCTATCGCGGTGGCGTTGAAGGCCCCTGCCGGAGCTGCGAGGAGGTAGCTCCCCGAGGCCGCGGAGAGGTCGATCAGCGATCCGGTATCGGTCTTCACCAGGGCTCCCCTGAAGGCCGTGCCCGTCGCGCCTGTGACCGTCCCGCTCACGAAGCCGGTCGTCCCCTTGCCCTGCAGGAAGTAGTAGACGCCGGAGGTGGTTATGCCGGGAAGGGTGATTCCCGCGGCGGTGAGATCGGAGCTGATGAAGGAGCCGCTGGTCTTCGCCACGGCCACGAGCTTAAGTCTCGTTACTCCCTTGACGTCGACTCCCTTGGCGACCAGCAGCGGCAGGGCCGGGTCGAGCCCCTCGGGAAGCGGGATCGAGATGGTCGCGGAGGAGGCCAAAGTCTGGCGGGTCAGGTTCAGCTCCACCGCCTTGATCAGCGTGAATTCGGAGCCGACCGCGCCGGCCGCGGGCTTGGCGTTCCTGGTCACAACGGGCACGGTCTGGGAGAGAGCGCCGGGCGGGATGACCAGCACGTTGCCGTCGCTGTCGAGGAGCCTTGCGCCGTCGGTCCCGACCATGACGCCGCCATCGGCCGCCACGTCGGGCCTGAGGATATCGATGCCGACCTTGCCCAGCAGCAGGTCGACGATGGTGAAGTCCTTCGACGGGGAGATCGGGAAGGTCGCGCGCAGACTGGCAGAGACCGCCTCGGTAAGGGCGCCCTGGCCGATATTGGTCACGCAGGGGACGCGATAGAGGACCAGATCCTGGTTGTAGACCGGGGGCTCGATCCGGTCGCCGGAATGGAGGTCGAACCTCTCGGTGACACGGCTGGAGACCACCAGGCCGGAGGTGAACTGCGGCGCGGGGTCGGCACCGTCGGCCGCGGAGAGGACCAGCTCCCCTGCGGCCCTCAGTCCGGTCGCAGGCGGCGAGGCCTGGGGCAGTACCTTTCCGGCTGCCCTGGTCAGATCGAAATTGACGGCTGCCGTTGCGGCAGGAGAGAGCGACTTGCCCTGCTCGGCAGCGGTCGGCGCGTTCGGCGCCGGGTCGGCCACCAGCAGGGCATACTTCCCGACGCCGTCCACGGCGGCGCTGACACTCGAGGCGTCGGCCGCGGGGACGGCGTTGCTTTTGGCTACCCATACATGTGAGGCGGCATCGTAGGCGGCGAGAACCACCGGCGTGGCGGCGCTAAGGGAGGCGACAGGAAGCACCGGGAACTTGAGGGTAGCAGCGAAACGGGGCGGGTTCTCCACCAGGGTCCCGGCCGAGGAATCGTAGAGCCTGAGATCGGCCGCGGCGATCGGGGACCAGCCAGCAGGAAGCACGCCGGGGAGACCCTGGTTGCCGAGTTGGGTCAGGCGCAGGTCCGCCTGCACGCCCAGCGCACCCGCAGGCACGACGACTTCGGCAGCCGGAGCGGCAGCCCCTGTGGCGAGCGGAACCTTGATCTGGGCGCCGGCGCTGTCGACCAGGTTCACCTTGCCGCTCAGCGGAGTGAGTCTCGCGTCGAGCACGGTGCTCTTCAACTCCGGCAGTACGGTAACGATACGCTCCACCGTGGTGTAACCGGAATTGGCGATCCTGATCAGGGCCGAGCCCGCGGCGGCTTCGGCAAAGTAGCCGCCGTCCTCCGCGGTGGTCAGCACAGAGGACACGCCCTTGGCGTCGGTGATGGTCACCTCGGCTCCGGCGAGGAGGAGGCCTCGCTGGTCGTTGAGGACTTTGCCCTGGATGTAGCCTGGGCCGTCCGCCGACTGTGTGATCTTGATGCTGGCGGTTGCACTCCCCTGGTTGCCGACGTGGTCAACACCCCGGACTGCCAGCTGCACTTCCGTCCCTGCCTTGAGGGTCGGGGAGAGCCGGTAGGAGACAGGCTCGGAGGTGAGGGGGCCGGTCGTTGCCGACCAGATGGCGACACCATCCACCTTCAGTTCGGCCAGGTTCAGCAGGGCGTTGTCGCTGCCGTTGACGAGGATGGTTACATTTGCGCCAGCCGCTGCTTCGGCCGGAGCCACCACCGAAACTACCGGCAATTCGCTGTCGAGCATCCTGGTGACCGAGGCGCTCCCCTTGTTGCCGGCCCGGTCGGTAGCCTCGACGGTGAGGGTGTTGTCGCCCTCGTGCATGGTGTAAGCGAAGCTGAAGGCCTGATTCGCGACGGTCACCGCGGTGCCGTTGATGGTGGCGGTGGTGAAATCCTCGCTGATTGTGCCGGTAACGGTCACGACCTTTGCGTTGGTGCTGGCGCCGGAAACGGGCGCAGTGATGGTGACAACCGGGGCGGTGGTATCGAGATTAACCGGAACGGTCTTGGTCGCGGGGTTGCCGGCCAGGTCGGTGGCTACCACGGTGATGGTATTGGGCCCTTGAGCGAGGGTAACGGAATGTTGGAAGTCGGTGCCGGTCGCGGTTACTGCCTGGTCATTGACGGTCAGGCTCAAGAGGGCTTCGTTGACGCTCCCGGTGACGGAGATCTGCGGCGTGTTGAGGAAGCTGTCGGCCGCCGGTGCGGTCACGGTGATGACCGGAGGCACGGTATCCAGAACGACCTTGACGGTGGAGGCTCCGCTCTCGTTGCCGGCCTTGTCGGCGGCGGTGGCGCTGAAGGTGTTCTCGCCTTCGGTGAGGGCGACGTTGTCCAGGGAGAAGTTTCTCTGTGCGTCAGTCACCACAGTGCCGATCAGCGCCCCGCCGGCGGAAATCTTCACCGTGGCGTTCGGCTCCGCCTTGCCCTTGATGGAGAGGGTGGCGACGTTGGTCGGGGTCTTGATCGGGTCCAGGATCGGAGGTTCCGGCGCGGTCGAATCCAGGGTCACGGTAACCGAGGAGCTGCCGGGATTGCCGGCGCGGTCGGTGGCCTCGACGGTGAGGGTGTTATCGCCCTCGGTCAAGGTATAGGCCAGGGTAAAGCTCTTGCCGCTGACTGCGGCGGGGATCTTGTTGACGGTGACGGTGGTGAAATCCTCGCTGAGGGTACCGGATACGGTGACAGGCGCCTTGCTGGCGAGGAGGCCGTTCGCCGGTGCGGTGATGGTGACCACCGGGGCCACCGTGTCGAGGTTCACGGGAACGACGATGGATCCCTCGTTGCCGGCCCGGTCCTTGGCGCGGACAGTGTAGCCGTTGGGCCCTTCGGCGAGGGTGACCGGGAGGGTGAAGGATTGGCCTTCGAGCTTGGCGGCGGCACCGTTGACGGTCACCTCGGTGACAGGCTCATTGATCCCACCGGCAACGGTGATGCCCGGGGTCTTCAGGAAAGAGTCGGCAACCGGGTAAGTGACCGTGATGACAGGCGCGATGGTATCGAGGTTGACGGTGACGCTGTCGGTCCCGATGTTCCCGGCCGGATCGACCGCCCTGACGGTCAGCGTGTTGGCCAACTCGACCAAGGACACTCCGGCGAGGCTGAAGCCGCCGCCGGTCTTTTCCGCCATGCGTCCGTTGACGGTGACCTCGGCGGTGGGGTCGTCCACGGTTCCGGAGACGGTGACGGTCGGGGTGTTGAGGAACTGCCCCTCGGCGTGGGAGGTGATCTTCACCACCGGCCGCACCGTATCGAGGGTGGCGGTCAGCGGGTCCGAGACCTGGCTCTCGTTCAGCGCGGCATCGGTGGCGGTGGCGCTGAAGGTGTTGTCCCCCTCGTTGAGGGTGACGTTCGGCAGGGTGAAGTGCCCTGTGGAATCGGCGGTGACCGTGCCGAGCAGCGCTCCGCCCCTCGCTATCTTCACGGTGGAGCCGGCCTCGGCCGTACCGTTGATGACCACGGCGCCGACGTTGGTCGGGGTCTTGAGCTTTTCCAGGACCGGCTTGGCTGGCGCGATCGAATCCAGGTTCACCACGACGCCGGCGGTACCCTTGTTCTGAGCCCGGTCGGTGGCGATGACGGTAATGGTATTGAGCCCCTCCACGAGGTTGTAGGAAAGCGTGTACTCCTTCCCCTGCACGCTGGCGGCGAGGCCGTTGACGGTTACGGTGGTGAACTCCTCGCTGATGGTTCCCGATACGGTGACCTGGGACTTGTTGGTGAGGAGGTTATTAACCGGCGATGTGATGGTCACGGTCGGGGCGACGGTATCGAGGTTGACGGTGATGCTGTCGGTGCCGGAGTTGGTGGCGGGGTCGACGGCGTTGGCGGAGACCGTATTGGCGCCCTCGGTGAGGGTGAAACCGGCTAACTCGAAACCACCGGCGGTAGCAGCAGCAGGCTGGCCGTTGACCGTGACCCTGGCGGTCGCGTCATCCAGCGTACCGGAGACGACGACGGTCGGGGTGTTGAGGAACTGCCCCTCGGCGTGGGAGGTGATCTTCACCACCGGCCGCACCGTATCGAGGGTGGCGGTCAGCGGGTCCGACACCTGGCTCTCGTTCAGCGCGGCATCGGTGGCGGTGGCGCTGAAGGTGTTGTCCCCCTCGTTGAGGGTGACGTTCGGCAGGGTGAAGTTACCCGCTGCATCGGCGGTGACCGTCCCTACCAGGGCTCCGCCCCGCGAAACCCTGACCGTGGAGGCGGCCTCGGCGGTGCCGTTCACCGTGACGGTGGCGACGTTGGTCGGGGTGGCAAGTTTCGCCAGCACCGGCTTGTCCGGCGCGATGGAGTCGAGGGTGACCTCTATCGAGTAGCTGCCGGTATTCTTTGCCCGGTCGGTGGCGACGGCGGTCAGGGTGTTGCGTCCTTCGCTCAGCGTGTAGGCAAAGGAGTAATCGGTGCCGGTTGCCTGAGCCTTGACGCCGTTCACAGTGACCGAGGTGAGCTCCTCGCTGATCTTGCCGGAAACCGTCACCGGCGCCTTGTTGGTCAGCAGGTCCTTGACCGGAGTCCGGATGTCTATCGTGGGGGAGACGGTATCGAGGTTGAGGGTGAAGCTGCCGGTCGCCTCATTTCCCGCCTTATCGACCGCCACGATGTTGATGGTGTTGCTCCCCTCGTGGAGCCGGAACCCGTCCATGTTGAAACGGCCGGACGACACGGTGGCCTCAATGCCGTTCAGGGTCACCCTCGCCTGCGGATCGTTGATGGTTCCCGAGATGGTGATGACCGGGGTGTTGAGGAAGGAGCCGGGAGCGGGCGTGATATCACCGAAGGAGGGAGCAACCGTATCGGTGGTGAATCCCCAGGGAAGGCTCGAGCTGTTGGAAGCGCGGTCGGCAACGGTCACCGTGACGGTGTGCGTCTTGTCGGGAAGGTCGCTGGTCGGGGTGTAGCTGATGCTGCCTGCGCCGACCGAGGCCGAAGCGGTGACGTCGGTGCCGTCTACCACCATGGTTACGCTTGCGGTGTTGATTCCAGAACCGTTGCTCTCGTCGCTGTAGCTGGCCGAGATGGTGGGCCGGGGGGTCTTGAGGAGTGCGCCGTCCGCCGGGGAGGATGCGGAGATGACCGGCGGAGTGGAGTCGCAGTTCTTGCCGATGATCTCAATGATCACGAACGAGGTGTCGCGGCTGGAACTTTTCAGCTCGACCTTGAGCTCGTTGGTCTGCATCACAGCAAGCGGCTTTTCGATGAGGTAAGTCTGCTGTTTAAAATCGTTCTCGTCTACGATAAGGGTGCCGTTGACGTATATCCGGCCTGCGGTGATGGAGGTACTCTTGCCGTCTCCGTTGGTGACCCGCAGAAGCGCGAGACTGGAAGGGTTGCAGCGCTCGAAGGTATCGGTGTAGACGTTCGGCGCCCCCTTCGTGCGGTCGTACCGCTTGGGTCCGAAGACGGTCATGTCGACGCCGGCGAGGGACTGGGTGGCCAACACCGTGATCAGGAGAAGATACGCCCAGGCAAAGATCGTTATCCGGCGATTCTTTCCCCTAAGGGAGCCGTTCTTCAAGTTTTCCCATGCCATCTATTCCCGCCCTCCTTACAAGCCTAAAACCATAAAAGTTCACATTATCAAAAACAAAAAAGGCCTATCCACGAGAAGGGTAGGCCTTGAAACAGCCACTTCTACAACCCCTCTTTCCAACCTTCGGCCTAGGCGCAGGCAGGTGCATTGGATAGGTGGCTTTGCGTCGCCGGGTTACCCCGGGTTTGCCTTTTCGGTGATGAATCTGCTATGTCTTTGTTATTTCGCTTAAATTCTCGTACCATCGACTGCGCGAAGGCCAGTCTTAGCTTCAGATCAGGCTCCACCTCTTTCAAGTGATGGGGGGATACTCATAAAACATGCAAAATGTTTTGTCAATTCAATTACAAAAAAATAATAGTAATCTCCTTTCCATTAAACAAGACATTACCGGCCGACAACTCCATCCAGTAGAAAGATTGTGTAGAGGGTAATGGTAGCAAGTCGAAATTGTAAACGGTAAAGCAGAAATGATCTCGGCTCCTTGAACTACCTATTCGAGATGTGATTTTTTTGTTGCCTCAGGGGATTAATGCGGTATGGGCTATAACTCCGGTTAACCGTAACTTTTTAGAATTAGCGGTAGCTTTCAAACTACACTTAACATCACCGATAAGGTTAGAATATTGAAGTTCAATTTTAATAAACAAACTTAACCATACTCTTCTTTCACATCCTTTGGTTTGCCGAAAAAAGCGGAGCTATGTCCAAATCAAAGGTACTGCAACACCATAGGACCTTCCCCCTTTGACAAAGGGGGATCGAGGGGGATTTTGCCAGCTCAAACAAACCAAATCCCCCCTTCCCCCCTTTGTCAAGGGGGGAAGGGCACAACCTTTTTTTGAGATATAGTTCCGGGAAAGAGGTTGTCAGACATGACAATACGCATTGCCAGGAACGACGAAACGGTTCTCTGTGCCTGACAGAGAACCGTTTCGTTTGTTTCACTTTTCTTTTTTTCACAACCGGAGGGCGACCGACCTGAACCGCATCTGTCCGCCGCATCAGCCGGTGCTCAAGGGACCGGCTCCGCCCCCTCGCCCTTCCCATCATGTACCGTCAGGGAAGATCCCGCGACATCCCCCGGAGGTGCCGCAGCACGAAGGGCAGGATCCCGCCGTGGCGGAAATAGTCGGCCTCGGTCGGGGTATCTATGCGGACTATGACTTGGAACTCCTTATCGTCCGCCTGGACCCTCAGTCGCTTCCCCTCCCCTCCCATCCCGGCAATTCCCCTGACGGTGTACGACTCCAGGCCGGTCAGCCCTAGCAACTTGGCGCTCTCTCCGGGGAGGAACTGCAGCGGAAGGACTCCCATGCCGATCAGGTTGGATCGATGGATCCGCTCGTAAGACTCGGCTATCACGGCCCGCACTCCGAGCAGCATCGTTCCCTTGGCGGCCCAGTCGCGTGATGACCCGGAGCCGTATTCCTTGCCCGCTATCACCACAAGGGGGACCTTCTCGGCCCGGTACTTTTCAGCCGCATCAAAGATGGAGAGCACCTCCCCATCCGGCAGGTGCCTTGTTACTCCGCCTTCGGTGCCGGGGACCAGCAGGTTGCGCAACCTGATATTGGCGAAGGTGCCGCGGATCATGACCTCGTGGTTGCCACGCCGGGAACCGTACGAGTTGAAATCCTCCTTCCGTATGTCCTTCTCGATCAGGTACCTCCCGGCGGGAGAATCGAGCTTTATCGAACCTGCCGGGCTGATATGATCGGTGGTCACGGAATCTCCCAGCAAGGCGAGCACCCTCCCCTGCTCGACATCGGTCAGCGGCGCCGGCGCCGCGGGCATGCTGTCAAAGTAAGGGGGGCGCCGGATGTAGGTCGATTGGTCCGCCCAAAGGTATTCCGTCCCCCCCGGCACCTCCATCGTGCGCCACTTTTCTTCCCCGGCGAAAACGTCGGCGTACGACCTGCCAAACATCTGCGGCGCCAGCACCTCCGAGACGATCTTTCGCACCTCATCCTCCGCGGGCCAGATATCGGCGAGATAGACCGGTTTTCCTTCGGCATCAGCGCCGAGCGGCTCGCTCGCGAAATCGACGTCCATGGACCCGGCAAGTGCATAGGCTACAACCAGAGGCGGTGATGCCAGGTAGTTCATCTTCACTTCGGGATTGATCCTCCCCTCGAAGTTGCGGTTGCCGGACAGCACCGATACTATAGCGAGATCGTGGTCTTTCACCGCCTCGCTTACCTCCGGGACGAGCGGTCCGGAGTTGCCGATACAGGTGGTGCAACCATAGCCTACGAGATAGAATCCGAGTTTCTCCAGGTCGCCTCGCAGACCTGAACGGTCGTAATACTCCATCACCACCTTGGAACCGGGAGCCAGCGAGGTCTTCACCCAGGGCTTGCGTTTCAGACCTCTCCTCACCGCGTTCCGGGCCAGAAGCGCCGCGGCCAGCATGACGTCGGGATTCGAGGTGTTGGTGCAGGAAGTTATGGCGGCTATCACGACTGAACCGTGGTCAATGACGGCTTCCTCCCCTTCTACGGTGGTACGGAACGGATTGCGGGGGCGACCGGAATCATCCGGTTCCACCACCGGATGCGGTCGGTCACACGCCTTCTCCTCGAAAGCGGCGGCGGGATCCGAGGCCGGGAACGATTCGGCGCCGGCTTCGTCGACCCCGCCTGGCTCCGGCTCTTCCGAAGGGGCAGGCGCCTTCGGTTGCTGAGGCTCCTTGGCAGGAGCAGAGACATAACCCTTGATGGCGCTTCGCCAGGCATCCTTGCTCTTTTCCAGCGGTATCCGGTCCTGCGGCCTCTTTGGTCCAGCCAGTGACGGAACTACCGATCCCAGGTCCAGTTCCAGCTTCTCGCTGAACATCGGCTCAACTTCAGGATCGTGCCACATCCCCTGCGCCTGGTAATACGCCTCCACCAGTTGGACCTGTTCCTCCGAGCGGCCGGTCAGACGCAGGTACTTGACGGTCTCGTGATCCACCGGGAAGATGGCCACGGTCGAACCGTACTCGGGGCTCATGTTGCCGATGGTGGCACGATCGGCGACCGAGATGGAACTGATGCCGGGGCCGTGGAATTCCACGAACTTTCCCACCACCCCGTGCCGGCGCAGCATCTCGGTCACGGTCAGCACCAGGTCGGTCGCGGTGGTTCCTTTGGGGAGGGCGCCGTGCAGTTTGAAGCCCACCACCTTCGGTATCAGCATCGATACCGGCTGTCCCAGCATGGCCGCCTCGGCCTCGATGCCGCCTACCCCCCAGCCGACCACCCCGAGCCCGTTGATCATGGTGGTATGACTGTCGGTGCCGACCAGGGTATCCGGAAAGGCGACCCCGGCCTTCACCACGACACCGCGAGCGAGGTACTCCAGGTTCACCTGGTGGCAGATTCCGGTGTTGGGCGGCACGACTGCCAGGTTGTCGAACGCCTGCTTCGCCCAGCGAAGAAACTGGTACCTCTCGCCGTTGCGCTGGAACTCGATTTCAGCATTCTTCTGGAAGGCGTCCGCTGTCCCGAACGATTCGGCGATGATGGAATGATCGATGATCAGCTCCGCCGGGGCCAGGGGATTTACCACCCGCGGATTCCCCCCCAGTACCCGCATCGCGTCGCGCATCGCCGCCAGGTCGACCATGCAGGGCACCCCGGTGAAGTCCTGCATCAGGACCCGCGCAGGGGTGAAGGCGATCTCGACCTCAGGTTCGGCGGCCGGATCCCAGGCGGCCAGCGCCTCGGCTCCCCTGCCGTCGCCGTGCCTGAGCAGGTTCTCCAGCAGGACCTTCAGGGAAAAGGGCAGCCGCTGCTGCCCCGAAACCGAACGCAGAGGGTAGAACTCGAATTGTCGACCCTGAACAGTAAGAGTACTCGTTGGTGCAGTTGGCATTGTATCCTCCCGACAATGGCTCGTGCGGGACGTGCGGGAGGACGTCCCGCTGCGTCGCGCCTCCCCCCTTCGCCTGTCGCCGAAGGCCGGAATCGGCACGGTAGGAAGTATAGCGCACACTCGCGTGTTCAACATTGGCAAGCCACGGGCAGATTCGATATCACCGGTTGCCTCACGACACCGGCCGGCCCGGGCGCCTCTTGGAGGCTCAGGGGTGCTCCGAATCGCTCCGGAAGTAAAGAGGCAGGAATTTCATGCAGTTGTTTAATCGCCACCCGTTGCATTCCGTCCCTGCCTACATAAAATAGATGGGTCATCCCGAAGGAAGCTTTCCAGCGGCACCCTGCGGCGGCTCCTTCCCGTCCGCCCCATCCTGTAACAGGTACCTTCTCGGGTCTAACCATGGATGTTTTCGAACTGCGCCCCGGCCGAAACCGGCGGCGTTACAGCCTCACTGTCATTGCCGTAGTCGTGGGTCTCTATTTCACGACCTGGGTCAACTATCTCCTCTTTCATAGCATCATCGAACTTCTCAGTATCATCATCGCGGCAACCGTCTTCATCCTCACCTGGAATTCCCTTCAGTACATAAAAAACCCCTACCTGATCATGGTCGGCATTTCCTACCTCTTCATAGGAACTCTGGATCTGCTGCACACCCTCTCATACAAAGGGATGCCGATCTTCCATGATTACGACTACTATGCCAACCAGCTCTGGGTTGCGGCCCGGTACATGGAGAGCATCACCCTGCTGGTCGCCTTTGTCTTTCTCTATGCGGAGAAGAGGGTAAAGCCGGTCTTGCTGTTCATCACTTACCTCGTTGTGACCTGGCTGCTGGTCTCCAGCATCTTCTATTGGAAGACCTTCCCCGTCTGCTTTATCCCCGGGCAGGGGTTAACCACTTTCAAGATTTACAGCGAATACGCCATATGCGGCATCCTGGCCGCCAGTCTGTACATGCTGGTGAAGAACGGGCGGTTCTTCTCACTCCGCGTGCACAGACTCATCTTCCTCTCCATCGTCTTCGCCATCGTCTCCGAGATCACCTTCACCATCTATATCGACAACTACGGCCTGTCGAACCTGGTAGGACACTATTTCAAACTCTTCTCCTTCCTGATGATCTATGAAGCCATTGTCGCCACAGGCATTGAAGAACCGTTCGACCTGATCTTCAAGGAACTGTCCTCGACCAACATATCGCTGCAAAGAGAGATAGAGCTGAGAAAAGAAATCGAGATGGAACGGGAGCGTGCCACTCAATCGCTGCGCGAAAGCGAGGAGAGGTTCCGTTCCCTTTTCGAGGGGACCCCTGATGCGGTCTTCCTCACTCTTCCTTCCGGGGAGATCGCGGCCGCCAATCCGGCGGCATGCGCAATGTTCGGCAGACCGGAGGATGAGATATGCAGGATCGGGCGCAAGGGGCTGATCTGCCAGGACGACCCCCGTCATGCAGCCGCGGCGGATGAACGAACCCTCAAAGGGCGTTTCATCAACGTGGAGCTATCGTACGTCCGAAAGAACGGCGAGGTCTTCACCGGAGAGGCCGATTCGGTAATCGTGCCGGGGGACCCGCCGCGCTCCTTCGTCATCATCCGGGACATCACCAAACGGAAGCAGACCGAGGCGGCACTGAAAGAGCTGAACCAGGAACTGGAGAAAAGGGTCGCGGAAAGAACGGCAGAACTGCACGAAAAGGACCAGTTGCTTATGGTACAGGGGCGGCAGGCGGCGATGGGAGAGATGATAGGCCACATCGCTCACCAGTGGCGTCAACCGCTGAACGCCTTGGCGCTGCTGGTCCAGGAGGTAGAGCTCACCTACGAACTCGGCGAGGTGACCAGGGAGTACCTGAAGAGATATGTAAGGCGGGCGATGGAGCTGATCCAGCACATGTCGCGAACCATCGACGACTTCAGGAACTTCTTCAAGCCGGACAAGGAGAGGGTGTACTTCAGCGTCAATGAGATCGTCGACAAGACCCTGTCGCTTGTTCAGGGGACATTGAAGGAGCAGAGGGTGGAGGTGGAGGTTGTTGCCAGGGCGGACCCTGCCATTGAGGGATTTCCCAACGAATTCTCGCAGGTACTGTTGAACATACTGATAAACGCCAAGGATGCGCTGGTGGAGCGCAGGATCGAGGCGCCGAAGGTGGTGATAACGGTATCTGCGGAACAAGGCAAGGCCGTGGTCACCATAACCGATAACGCGGGCGGCGTGCCGGACGACATCATGGACAAGATCTTCGAACCCTATTTCAGTACCAAGGGACCGACGGCAGGAACGGGAGTCGGTCTGTCCATGTCCAAAACGATCGTAGAGAAGAACCTCGGAGGCCGGCTGACGGTCCGCAATGCGGAAAGGGGTGCTGAATTCAGGATCGAGGTATGAAGCATCCCTTCACGACCAGACAGGGGAACTACTTGAAAAGCTAGGGAAAGAGCCGGTCCAGGGTTTCGAAGTCGATGCTTTCTTCGGCGAGGGTCCTTACCAGCTGAAGCTTCTCCTTATCCTCCGCGGTTATCTTGGAGACGTCCTCGGTGATGATGCGATAAAGCTCGGTGGTGGTGTGCTCGTAGGTTCTCAGGTAAGGAATCCTGCTGCAATCGAGGATGCGCTGGGTGATGGTGCTGACAGGACTGATGCCGGGAATGATCAGCCCGACGATCTTCTCCCGGTACTCCCTCATCTGGTACAGGTTCGCCAGGGTGACCAGGAGCTCGTCGCGACTGCTCGTCACCAGTAGCAGCGACGATTCCTTCAGCAGCTCGGTCACACGCTGGGTGGAGGCGGCGCCGATCTGGACGTTGTGGATGATGCGGCCGGCATCGCGCCTGTTTCCCTGGAGGGGAAGGCCGAGCAGATTGCTGATCCGGCACAGGGTCGGGTTCGCCAGGATCGGCTGGTAGTTGAAACCTCCCACCACGGTGAATGATTCATCCTCGAAGGCCCTGGTCATGTAGTCGATGGTCTTCTTGCGCTTTTCAGGAAGGATCTTGTTGATCAGGACCGCCCTCACCTCCGCCTGCTCCTGCCGGAAGAGGGCCAGGTTCATGTAGACGTTGTCGACCACGTTGCCCAAGCCCCCGCCGGTAACCATGACGATGGGGGCACCGAGCATCTGGGCTATCCGGGCATTGGAGAGCTTCATGATCGAACCGACCCCCGGATGGCCGGATCCCTCTATCACCAGGAAATCGCACTGCTTTTCCAGCTCACGGCAGCAATCGACGATCCTTTCTTGCAGTTCGGGGATGTTGATCTCTCCGTCGACGACCCTGCGGGTGGTGTCCGGGTGCACCACCACCGGGGACATGAAGGGGAGGTGCTTTTGCAGCCCGAAGACGCGGGCCACGAGCACGGCGTCCTTGTCGAACCAGCGGCCGTTGTAGACGGAGGGCTTCGGACCCATCGGCTTGATGAAGCCTATGCGGTTGTACTTTTTCTGGGCGAGATAAAGGAGGGAAAGACTGGTGGTGGTTTTACCGACGTTCTGCCCGGTGGCAGCTATGAAGATTTTCTTGGCCATGGCTCAAGCCCCTCCCTGAGGATCCGGTGCCGGCAGCCTGGTTAACCGCCAAGGTGGCAGCCAGTGTCTCGACCGCATCGGCACCGTGATCAAAGGTTTCTCTTCACCACGGATCACCCGGTACAATGCTTGGCTGCATTAACAGCGGGTCACCGTCGCACCCGGAACTTCTCACAAGTAATCGGCGGCGTCCAGCTTTTTTCTCATTTGCCTTGGGTAAATCAGATCTTGAGGCCGATCAGCGGCCAGACGAAGACCACGGAGGCCATGAAAAGGGCCCAGGAAATGGCCATGACCACGACTCCGGAGACGATGATGTCGCGGCTCTTCAGGTACCCCGAGGCGTAGGCTATGGCGGTCGCCGGAGTTCCCATCGGCAGGCAGTAGGCGAGACCGGCCGGGAGGGCGATCGAGAGCGTCATGACTTTGGGGTCCATCCCCGTTGTCTTGCACAGTCCCATTCCGACCGGCATGAGAATGGCCACCACGGCTGCATGGCTGATGCACTCGGTCAGGATGATGGCCACCAGGGAGATGATGCCGATCACCACCAGCGGCGAGTGGTAGAAGCCTCCCAGCCCCTTCCTGACTATCCAGACGGCGGCGCCGGTCTTCTCGAGGGCGGAGGCCAGGGCGATGGTGCCGCCGTACATCAGGATGATCCCCCAGTTCACGTACTCTTCGATCTTCTGCCAGGACACGACCTTGAAGGTGAAGAGGACGGAGGCTCCCAGGATGGCAATGGCGGCGAGACCAGTTTTCTCCCCGAGCAGGATCCAGCAGGCGACGGTAGCTGCCATCACCACCGCCGTCAGTATCTCGTCGTAACCGATCTTCCCCGTTTCCAGCCTCTTGTGGTTGAGGAACTTGCGCCCCACCTCCACGTCCTCCAGGTCGGGGGGAAAGAACCTGATGAGCAGGACGAAGGCGATGATGAGGAGGGGAAGTACGATCATGCAGGCTGCGGTGGTCCATTCCATGAAGGAGAAGTGAAGCCCGGTAGCCTCCTTGAGGAGCCCGACCGCCAGCGGAGCCCTCGCCCCCCCCAGGAAGGTGGCGATCCCGCCTATGATGCATCCCCAGGCCATGGACATGAAGAGGAGCCGGCCGAAGCTGCTCTTCCCCTTCTCCAGCCCCAGTGCGGTCGAGATCTCGGCAACCACCGGGAAGAGCATGGCAGCCACGGCGTGCTCGCTCATTATGAAAGAGAGGAAGGCCGAGAGGAGGAAGACGGTGATGGCCAGACTGGTGGGGGTTCTGCCGAACTTCGCCAGCATGGTGCGGGCCAGCCGGGCCGAGATTCCGGTACCGGTCATGGCCGCGGCCAGGATGAAGGCACCGAGGATGAAGAAGACCGCTTCGTTTCCGAACATGGAGTAGGTCTTCTTGGCATCCATGATCCCGAGCAGAGGGAGCATCACCATGGAGAGGAGCGCGGTCACCGCGATCGGGAGGAGGCCTGAGATCCAGAAGAAGATGGTGGCTCCGAAGAGGACCAGCGAGCGGTAGCCGTCGGGAGAAAGACCCTCCGGCGGAGAAAGACGGATCAGGAAGGCGACCACCACGGCAACTGCGGCCATGACCTGGTAGCGTGCCGTCTTGTCCAGGAGGATGAGCCACATCGGGCGGTTGTCTATCTTCAGAGGCTTGTCAAAAAGCTGGTTGTTGTCCATGTCCATCAGTGATCCCTTCTTCCCGTCAAACTACAGCCCTGCCGATTCGAACGACTCCGCCACCTCTTTCACCCTCAGGATCCGCCTCAGATCGGAGGCTGCCAGGAGACGGCGATCGTCGATGCTGTCGATGAGGCCTCGCACCATCCCTTTTGAAGTTGCGGGAACAAAGGGGGTAGAGAGGTAGATCAACGGCAGCAGCGGCTTCAAAACCGCCTTTTTCCTGCGCCAGCCGTGCTGCAGGTGGCTGAAGATGGCGGAAAGCTCTTCCGGCGTACAAACGGGAAGAACGCGGTCTGACAGGGTCACCAGCGGCACCACCTCGGCCGCCAGCAAGGCATCGATGCTGGCCATGGTTGACGCCGCCGGCTCCTCCCCCGCCACCAGGGTCGAGACCACGGACCAGCGCGGGAAGACCGTGCGGGCACAATCGAGGGAGCGGCGCCACCCTTCCTCGAGGACATCGCGGCCAGCGCCCCCCTGATGACGGGCCAGCGGAAGGTCGATGATGTCCACTCCGGCGGCATAAGCACGCTCGATGAGTTGGGGCGGTGCGGGAAAGTCGAGCCTGCCGACCAGATGGACGTTGAAGTTCTTCTTGATCATCCTGGCCAGGGTCTCGCCGTTCGGGAAGCTGTGGATCTCCCCGAAGGTCAGGTGGAAAAGCGCGGCGTGGCACTGGTAGTGGCTCTCGAAGAGAGTCTCCAGGGTCTGGCGCTCGGGCAGATTCCCCCCGACCAGGAAGACGTTCTCTTCCCGTCTCAACTCATCGGCGGACACGGGAAGCCCGCCACGGGTGAGAAGCTCCTGCAATTTATCCTGATCAATCTTCATGGTCAGTATCTGCCACCGCTTATCCTCAAAGTCTTCCTCACCGCACATTGTGCCACCGACACGGAAAATACCCCAGCGGTAAATGAGTTTTTGGAAGATACTGAAATAAATCAAAACAGTCAAGAAAAATGAAAGTTTTGTTTATCGATCTAGTAGGCTTTTGTCGGCGGTTTGACAGAGCTGCCAATGAGAAGGATACGAGCGGGCGAAGTGAGGGGCGATCTTATGAAGTGGAGGCTTCCTTCCTGCGGTTGGGGGAAGCCTCCACTCAGGGTGTTACCTGCTAATCCTTGGGAGGCCCCTGTCCGTCCGGAGCGACGTACTCAGAGCGTCCCGTGCTTTCGGCCTCTGCGGGATCTTGCAAAACGGGGCGGGTATTTGTGGAAGGATTCACGATAACTGACAAAGCCCCTGCCACGACCTCGACATTATAGACGGTGTAGGAGTTTCCGCTGGACATGGTGACCTTCGAGTCATACCTGCCGGGCGCGACGTTTTCGAAAAGGTGCGACTCGCCGGTGGCAAGGACCTGTCCGGAAATGAGATTCTGCCCCCAGGAGCCTTCGGAGGTGGGGGCGATATAGACAGCAGTAACGCCGCTGGACGAGTTGTTCACGACCTTGATGGACCCGGTGGTAGGCTGCACGACGGTTCCTCCTTTGCCACCGCCGCAACCAACGAAAAGAAGCGTCATCACCACGAGCAAGCAGCAGATAAAGACAGACCTTTTCATACTCCCTCCTTTGACTGTAATAACTCGACTGCTTCATCGGGCACGATTCAAGTTAAATTCCAGGCAACCCCGCGAAAGATTAACGCACATTAATTCAAGGTCAAGTATCGGCCACATTTTCCATCATGAAGACCACTCCGACCAAGGCTCATGATTAAAAAAAATTCAGAGGGGCTTGAAAATCTTTGGCACTGTATATAATTGGACGGTGAGGATAGCTTTCATCATGAGCAAACACCGCCAGCTATCGAGGAGGCAGCACAATGGAGCAGCAGACCGAGGAGACCACGAAGGAAGCATCACCGTCAAAGGGGTGCCGTACCCAGCAGATCAACGCTGAATTCTCCAACTGCCTTGCGGAAGAAGGAAGGTACCGGTGTAACTACGCCTTCCTTTTCGGTGATGGCTATCTCTGCACTCACCCGAACCACCGCGACTTCAGGTAAGGAGCGGCTGGAGTCATCGAGATGCGACTCGCCCTTCCGGGTGAGGCCGCATTTTGCACCCACAGCATGCACCCACAGCATGCTCCCCTGCCATCTTCACCGCTAATCGCCCCCCACCCCACCCGCCTGCCTCGACGCATCCGCCGCGCCTCCATTTATCTCAGCCAACCCTTGGTTTCAAAACGATATTCTAGAATGAGATTAATTTTAGTTGACCGTATACGGCGAATTATCTAATATCCGCCATCCATTACTGGTCCAGTAAAGAGTCTTTGCCTGTCACGGGTTAACGGCCGCCTTGGCTGCTGCGGCTCGGCTATAACACCGTGTCAGATTATTGCAACACCACCCGTCTCCAGCATCGACAAGGATTGACCGTGGCACTGAAGATTCTGCTGATCACCGATGACGGTAGCTTCACCGATCACCTTTGCCGGGCACTGGCCGCCGCTGGGCATGCACCGATCCTTCTGGCGGAGGGAAAGGATCCCCAACGGGCGATCCGGCAAGAGAGACCCGATGTGGTTTTAGTGGCGGTAAAGGCGGACAAGGTTCCCCTCGCCGCCGCCGAGTGTCGCGTTTTTACCCCTGAGGGCCCCCGCAACGTCCCGGTCATCGTCATCACCGGATCGCCGAAGCTGGAGGCGGAACTCCTCGACGTCTTCGATCTCATCCCCCTCCCCCTCGACCTGAACCGCCTCCTCGAGGACCTCGCAGTTATCGGGGATAGGCCCGCCGCTGAGGCCACTCCCCTCACCCTCGACCATGAAGTCTACGAGGAATTCTGCGGCCACCTCCGTTCCCGCACCGGTCTGCACTTCGAACAGCGCAACCGGTCGGCACTGTGGCGCGGCATCAAAAAGCGCATGACCGCCCTGCACCTCGACAGCTGCGGCGGCTACCTGGACTACCTGAAACGGCACGGAGAGAGCAGGCAGGAGCTCCAGAAACTCCTCATGTTCCTCACCGTCGGTGAGACCTTTTTCTTCCGATACCCCGCCCATTTCGACGCACTGAAGGAACTGCTGGTCTCGGCGAAGCCCGACCAACCGCTACGGATCTGGTCGGCTGGCTGCTCGACCGGCGAGGAGCCGTATTCCATAGCCATGACCATCATGGAGACGGTACCGAACTGGAGAGACCGCGACATCAAGGTTATCGCCACCGACATTAACCACCAATCCCTTGCCAGGGCCAGGGAAGGGATCTACGGCGCCTGGTCACTGAGGACCACAACCCAAAGGGACAAGGAGCGGTTCTTCAACCGCTCCGGAGAGAGCTTCGCCATCTGCGAGGACGTCAAGCGCCTGGTCAAGTTCCACCAGATGAATCTCTCCGTTCCCTGCTCCGGCGACTTCTGCTCCGAACTCATCGACCTCGACGCCATTTTCTGCCGCAACGTCCTGATCTATTTCTGCCCCGAGACAGCCCCGCGCGTGCTGGGCAACTTCGCACGACACCTAAAGCCGGGCGGGCAACTTTTCCTGGGGCACGCCGAGTCTCTGCTGCCTCGTGATCCCGAGCTCGAGATCAGGCGGCGCGAGGACAGCTTCTACTACGTCAAGAAGGAGCAGGGGACGGTCTCACCGCCACCTCCGGCTCAGCCGCAGCTGCCGGCGGCGCTGCCTCTTTCGCCGACGGCGCACACGGAAACCAATTCATCCACCCGACTGGAGTCGGCACGGGAACTCTTCGAGTCGGACCAGCTCGAGGAGGCGTTCGATCAGCTCCAGGAGCTTTTGAAGCATTCCCCCGCCCTTCCGGCCGCCCTGGTGCTGAAAGGTTTCATCCTGACGGCCAAGGGACGCCTGGAGGAGGCACTGGAGAGCTGCTGCCAGGCCCTGCGCATCAACGACCTCCTCCCGGAGGCCTACTTCCTCCGCGGCATGGTCCTCGACGCCTGGGGCATGCTGAGCGAGGCGGCCGAGGAGTACCGCAAGGCCCTCCTTCTGGACCAGAATTTCGCCATGCCGCACTATCACATGGGGCAACTGCACCTGAGGCAGGGGCGCGTTCCGGAAGCGGCCAGGGAGATCAGGAACACCATCAGGATCCTGACCGGCTACCGCGATGAGGAGACAGTCCCCTACTCCGGCGGTCTTTCCCGCAAGAACTGCCTCGAGCAGCTGCACCACGCGCTGGCGCAGGTCGCCTGAGACAACCGTCGATATCCCATACCGACCTAGGAGCTGATATGACCGTGCGTAATGATGAGTCATATGACATAAATGCCGTGCTGAGCAGGATGCGGGAGGAATACTGGCAGGCCCTGGCCGATGAGGAGTCGGCGGCAGTCGAACTGCTGGAGTGCCTGGTCTTCGTGCTGGGGGGAGAGCGTTATGCCTTCGAGACCCAGTACGCCTGCGAGGTCATCCGCATCCCCAGGCTGGTACGGGTTCCTTCTGTGCAGAGCCTGATCACCGGCATCTTCAACCTGCGAGGGGAGATAACGGCCGCCATGGACATTCGCCCCATGCTGGGGCTGCCCCACCCCGAGTTCGAGGGTAAGGGAAGGATCATCGTGGTCAGATCGGACTCCTTCGCCACCGGGATCCTGGCCGAGGCGGCCCTGGGGGTGCAGGGGCTCACCTTCGACACATTCGAGCCGGTCCAGCACGGGAGCGCCGGGGCGCGCCGGGAGTTCGTCAGGGGACACTTCAACACGGACGAGGGCGCGATCATCCTCCTCGACCTGGCGGCCCTCCTCGCCTCCCCGGAAATCGTGGCGGGTGAGCCGTAGCTTCACAGTCCTTTTATTCAATGAACCTTACAATGTCGCAGGGCAAGGGGTGCACATGTCGAAGAAACTCTCGGTAAAGATTGTCAGCGTTCTCATCATGGTCCTGGTGGTCATCATGACCGCGTTCTCCATCTACTTCGTACGCTCTCGACGGGCCAACATGGAACAGGAGCTCCTTTCCAAGGGGAGGATCCTGGCCCAGACCGGCGCCAGATCCATGGAGCACATCCTCGGCGAGGCCGTTTCCGGCGGGCAGCTGACCATGGACCAGCTCTTCGACGACAAATATGTCGCCATCCCCAACACGGAACCGCAGAAGTACCATACAGCCTACGACAGGTTCACCGATGGGGCGATCCAGGCCCTGGAGGATGAATTCCTCAAGGACGACCAGGTCGTCTTTGCCGTGGTGACCGACCGAAACGGCTACATCCCGACCCACAACACCAAATACTCCGCTCCCCTCACCGGCGACCGGGAGAAGGACCGGAACGCGAACCGCACCAAGCGCATATTCAACGACGAGGTGGGACTGGCTGCGGCGCACAACCAGCAGCCTTTTCTCAAGCAGGTTTACCAGCGCGATACCGGCGAGAAGATGTGGGACCTCTCTGTGCCGGTCTTCGTACAGGGCAAGCACTGGGGGGTCTTCAGGGTCGGCTTCTCGATGGTCAAGACCGAGCAGAAGGCGGCTGCGCTGAGAAACCAGGTGGTGGGGAGCATGCTCCTCATGCTCGTCATCTCCAGCATCACCATCCTCCTGGTGGTGGGCCGCGCCGTCCGCCCCCTTCTCAACCTGACCGCTGCCGCGCACCGGATCTCCGGGGGGAACCTCGACGAGACCATCCCGGTGGAGAGCAACGACGAGATCGGGGCGCTGGCCGAGGCCTTCAACGTGATGACCACCGTGATCGTCCGCGACCTCAAGGAGGAGATCGGTCGCAGCGGGAGACTTTTGGCCTCGGTGAAGGACGCGGTGATCCAGCTTTCCAGCGCCGCCAACGAGATGATGGCCATCAGCGCCCAGCAGGCTTCGGGGGCCACCCAGCAGGCCAGCGCAGTCCAGGAGGTGACCACGACCTCCGAGGAAATCGCCATAACGGCCAAGATGATCACCGCCAACGCCAGGTCGGTGGAATCGGTGGCCGACAACACGGCGGAAAACTGCAGTGCCGGCAGGGACGACGTGGCCAACGCCATCGAGGGGATGACGCAGGTCCGCAACCAGGTGCAGAGCATCGCCAAGAGCATGCTGGAACTGGGGGACAACAGCCAGAAGATCGGCGGGATCATCGAGATCATCGACGAGATCAGCGACCAGACCAACCTGCTGGCGCTGAACGCAGCCATAGAGGCCGCCGGGGCGGGCGAGGCAGGGAAGCGTTTCGCCATCGTGGCGCAGGAAGTGAAGAGGCTCGCCGACCGCACGGTGGAGGCGACCAGGCAGATAAACGGATTGATCGGGGAGATCCAGCGCGCCACCAACAACACCATCATGGTCACCGAGGAAGGGACCAAGGCGGTCGACGCCGCTTCCAACCTGGTGGACAAGGTGCAGCTCTCCTTCTCGTCCATCGTGGGGACCGCCCAGGAGACTTCCCGGACCGCCAAGGAGATCTCCCTTTCCACCCAGCAGCAGACCTCGGCCTGCGAGCAGATGGCCGAGACCATGTCTGAAGTGCGGGACGTGGCGCAGCAGGTGGCCATGAGCGCCAACGAGACCGAAAGGGCCATCGCCGAGATCCTGGAGCTTGCCGAAAGCCTCAGGGAGATCACCGAGAAAGAGGCGTAGATGGCGAAGAAATACATCGAGATTTTCTGCCGGGAGGCAGAGGAACATCTCGCCTCGTTGCAAAGCGGCCTCCTGGTGCTGGAGAAGAACCCGACCCGCACGAGCCTCTTGCACGAACTGCTGAGAAACGCCCATACCCTGAAGGGCTCGGCACGCATGGTCGGCCTCTCCGATATCAGCGCCATCACCCATACCATGGAGGAGCAGCTGAAGGGGATGGAGGAGGGTTCCCGCGCCGTGGACCCCGCGGCCATCGATCTCCTCCTCAAGGGGACCGACGCGGTGGCCCTGATCACCTCGGCCCTGTCCAAAGGCGAAGCCCCCTCCCTGGATGTGGAGACTTTCGTGGCCGACTACGAGCGGGGAGAGGTGGGACGTGCCGTCGTCGGAGATAGCCGGGAAAGCGGAGATGAGCAGCTTAGCGAGACGGTTAGGGCCAACGTCAGGACCCTCGACGCCATGGTCAACCTGATCGGGGAGATGATCATCAACAAGAAGCGGCTGGAGGCCAAGCTCTGGCGTCTGACCGAGATCGAGCGGACGGTGCCGGAGGAGGCAGCCCAACTCCTTCTCCCCTTCCGGCGGGAGTTCGAGGAGGATGTCCGTTACCTTGACTACCTGATCGCCGAGATGCACGAGAAGGCGATGGGACTGAGGATGCTTCCCCTGAAGAGCATCTCGGACGGCTTCGACCGGCTGGTGCGGGACCTTTCCCAACGGCTCGGCAAGGAAGTGAGCTTCGACGTGATCGGCGGGGGGATCGAGATGGACCGGATGCTCCTCGAGGGGCTGAAACCGATGTTGATCCATCTGCTGACCAACGCCGTCTGCCACGGGATCGAGACACCCGCCGAGCGAAAGGCCTCGGGGAAGAGGCCGCAGGGATCGGTGAGGGTGACCGCCCGCCATGAGGGAAGCCTGGTGCTGGTGGAGGTGCGGGATGACGGCAGAGGCATGGATCCCTCCCGGATCAAGGCCACGGCCGTGGCCCGGGGGTTGATCGATGAGCGCGAGGCGGAGACGCTCCGGGACGAGGAGGCTCTCTACCTCACCCTCAGACCGGGCTTCTCCACCGCCAGCGAGGTCACCGACATTTCCGGGCGCGGCGTCGGGATGGACGTGGTGAGAAAGAATGTGGACCGGATCAAGGGAAATCTGACCCTGGCGAGCGAGATCGGGCACTTCACCCAGATCACCCTGCAGCTCCCGCTGACCCTTTCGGTGCTCGAGGCCCTGATCGTGGTGAGCGGCGCAGAGACCTTTGCCGTCCCGATCAACTACGTGCAGGAGATCCTCAAGGTCCGCGCCCCGGAGATAACCACCTTGAACGGCAGGGAAGTCATCAAGGTCCGCGGTGTCACCACGCCGCTGTACGACCTGTCGCAACTCCTCGAGCTCCCGGCGCCCCCGGGCAAGCACCCCCGCGCCCTGACGGCGGTGGTGCTCAAGCTCTGCGACCAGCGCATCGCCTGCACCGTCGACGCCCACCTTGGAAATTCCGAGGTGGTGGTGAAGGGGCTCGGGAAGCAGTTCAAGAACGTCCGCTTCCTGTTCGGCGCCACCATCATGGGGGACGGCAATCCCGCCCTGATCCTGAACGTTCCGGACATCTTCACCGCGACCAGCGACCGCGTGCACCCGAGCCTGCGGCCCTGCGAGTCGGAGCGGTCCCCCGTGCGCCCGCGGATACTGGTGGTCGACGATTCCATCACCACGCGGACCATGGAACAGAGCATACTCCTCGCCCATGGCTATCCCGTGGAGGTCGCGGTCTCGGGAGAGGACGCCCTGGAAAAGGCCTCCTCCGCCACTTTCGAACTGATCATCTCCGACGTCGAGATGCCGGGCATAAACGGCTTCGAGCTGACCCGGCAGCTGAGGGCTTCAGAGCAATACCGCGAGGTCCCGGTGATCATCGTCTCCTCCCTGTCCAAAGACGAGCACAAGCGACAGGCGCTGGAGGCCGGGGCCCAGGCCTACATCGTCAAGGGTGCCTTCGATCAGGGGATACTCCTCGAAACGGTGCAGATGCTGATAGGCTGACCTGCCGGAACTGGTCAGCGGGGTCCGCGCGGATGACGGATCCGGGCGCGAGGGGGAATGGCGATGGCGGTAAGAGTTATAGTTGCGGATGATTCACAGCTGGTGCGCCAGGTGCTGGCAGACGTTTTCGCAGCTACCACCGACATCACGGTGGCGGGGAGCGCCTGCAACGGCAGGGAGGCCGTCGAACTGACGGCAGCATTGAAACCGGACCTGGTGATCATGGACCTCCTCATGCCGGTCCTCGACGGCCTGCAGGCCATAGAGGAGATCATGGCCACCGTACCGACACCGGTGCTGGTGCTTTCTGCCGCGACCGAAGTTGACCGGGCATTCAACGCCATCAAGCGCGGCGCCCTCGATGTGATGGAGAAGCCCTCCCTAGTCGATCCTGAATCCTTCGCCGGCTTCGTCTCGACCCTGGTGGAGAAGGTAAGGCTCCTCTCCGGGGTGAGAGTGATACGTCACCCGCGCAGGAAGCCGCGTATCCAGCCGGCGCAGGAATTGAGGCCGGAGCAGGCTATTCCCATGATACTGGCCATCGGAGCCTCGACAGGGGGGCCCAAGGCGGTGATGACGCTACTGAAGAGCCTTCCGGCCGAATTCGAGGCCACCGTCTTCGTGGTGCAGCACATCGCCCACGGTTTCGCAGCGGGTTTCGCCTCCTGGCTCGACAGGGAGTGCGCCATCAAGGTAAGGCTTGCCGAGGACGGTGCGAGGTGCCTCCCCGGTGAGGCGGTGGTGGCGCCTGACGGCTGCCACATGACCCTTTCCGACGGAAGGATCAGGCTAACCGACCAGCCACCGGTCAACTGCTGCCGGCCTTCCATCGACGTCTTCTTCGAATCGTTGGCCCAAGGCTCATGCGACCAGGTGGTGTCGCTGCTGCTGACCGGAATGGGGAAGGACGGCGCCCTGGGACTGCTGCGGATCAAGGAGGCCGGCGGCACCACCTGGGTCCAGGACGAGCTGACCTGTGCGGTCTTCGGCATGCCCAAAGCGGCCATCAATCTGCGCGCCGTGGACCAGGTGTTGCCGCTCGACCGCATGGCTGCCGCCATTTCTAAATTGTTCGCACCCCTGTGCCAGGAGAGTGGCCGGTAACAGCAGGACCCATGCTAGCTGCAGCGGCCGCTGGCAGGTTCCGAAGGCAGCCGCTTCGCCGCCGGCGGCAGCCAATACCAGATCAACCAAATAAGGGAGGATTCACTTGGACAAGAACATACTTATCATCGACGACAGCGAGCTCATTTTAATGATGGCGAAGGACGCCCTCGAGGAGGCGGGATACCAGGTTTGGACCGCCACCAACGGCATCGAAGCCAACAGGTACATCTTCTCCAGGAACAGGCCGGATCTCATCATCATGGACATCATGATGCCGATGCTGGACGGGAATAAAAAGGCGAAGATTCTCAAGGAAAACGAGATGAGCAGGGACATCCCCATCCTGCTCCTCTCGTCAAAGAGCGACCAGGAAATGCGTAGCCTCGCCGAGGAGTCCGGCGCCGACGGCTACATAATAAAGCCCTTTTCTCCGATAGAAATCGTCAGCAAGGTACGAAAACACCTCCCCCGGTAGAGCACTCTCACGGCAAACGCCCCTGCAGCCGAAGCATCTGCCGGGCCTACCGCGATTCCCCGGCCGTTGAGGAGAGCACCGGGTGGGCTTCCCCCCACCGAGGTGCATCTCCTCGCGCCGCAGGTGGCTCATTATCCCCCCGACTCCTGATATCTCCCTCTAAACTGTTCCTGCAACTTTCAGCGCTTTGCCCATCCCGCCCCAAAGGGCCCCAGGTGTAAAAAAATGGACCTGTGCATTCTTTTACACCTAGCCCCAACCACCGGTTTTTTCGTTCTTTTTCCCCGCGGAGCTGAATTATCGTAAAAAAATTCACACTCCCCCGGCGGTCCCTCGCCCCTCAGAGGCCGATAAAGTGCTGCTTTGGCGCAGGTTACCTTTGCGCCCCTTTGGCATGGATGTTGGATGTCGAGTGACGTCGCCTTTAAAATCGGCTGGGAGGGGAGCACATGGACTACCATTACAGCATAATCAATCAATGCCTGCAGCTATTGAAGCAGAGCGACCTGCCGACCATCAAGAAACTGCGGGTGGAAATTCAGCTGATCCAGATGAAGAGGCTGCTCCTCAACGAGGCCATCCCCAAGGAAGCCGAAAACGGTGCCTGCGGCGAGGAGGAGTTCGAGGGACTCCTTACCCAGATGCGCAGGATCTGCGGCGGGAACTACGAAGGAGAGGCTTTAGCGAGTCTCATGGACCGGATCGGCGGGATGCTGCTGGTTCTCGGCGGCGACGAGCTGACCCAATGAAGGATCCCCTTTGGCCGGGAGTGTGACCCGCGCCACCGTACCTTTACCCACCTCTGAACAAAGAATCAGTCTGCCACCGTGTTCGGCGACGATAAAGTGGGAGATGTACAAGCCAAGGCCGCTCCCCCCGTGGTCCAGCTTGGTCGAAAAGAAAGGCTCGAAGAGACGCTCCATGGTCTCCTGACTGATCCCCGTACCTGAATCCTGAACCTCCACCAGCACCTCATCCGTTCCCCTCTCATATCTCGTTGAGACATTGACCTCGCCGCAGGCGTTAGGAAGCGCCTGCATGGCGTTCATGATCAGGTTGATGAGCACCTGCTCGATCTGCTGCTGGCTCCCGGTTATGACCGGAAGGTCGGGCCCCAGCGAGGTCTTGAGCTGCACGTTCTGCTTCATCTGGCAGGCCAGGACGGAGAGCGCCGCGGAAACAGCATCGTTCACGTTGAGATTGGGCCGCAGCCTGCCGTCCCCTACCCCGTATTCCCTTAGCCCCTGGACCACGCGGGCAATCCTCTCTGAATTCTCCACTATCTTGACGGAGTTCTCGGTCAGTGCCGTGCGCGCCGTCTGGTAAGGCACCCCGCCGAGGTAGAACTCACCCTCCTCCTCGCAGACACGATCGAGCAGAGGGACAACGTCCGCCCAAATTTTGGAGATCATGTGCCCCGAAAAGCGTATGGAGGCGTTCGGGTTGTTGATCTCATGGGCCATGCTGGAGAGGAGCAGGCCCAGCGAGGTCATCTTGTTGGTCTGGATCAGGCGGGCCATCACCCTCTTCTTCTCCTCCTGGACCTCAAGCTTCATGGCCTTCAGCAGCTCCTCCTGCAGGGAGAGGTTCTCCAGTTCCCGCAGCTCGAGCGACGCGGCCATGGCATTGATGGCATTGGCTGCGCGGGCCAGTTCGTCGTCTCCGTCCAGATCGACCCGGGTCGACAGGTGTCCGGAGCCTATCTCCTCGATGCCGCGCAGGAGCTGCTTGAAGGAAAAGGTGACCCGCTTGAGGATCTGGTAGCAAAGGAGCGAGACGTTGATCCAGAAGAGGGTCCCGATGGCCAGGGAGGCGACCAGCAGGTCCTTGAGCTGCTCCCGGACGCCCGAGGCGTCTAGACGCAGGTAAACGTGACCGATGACCCGTTTTTCATCCACAGCCGCATGCCCCAGCAGGACTGCTTCAGGGGAAAGAACAGCTCCCGACGAAATGATCGGCACGTCCATGTCGATGGCATCGCCAATCTTCTCCTTGCGGTTTCTCACCTCGGTCAGAAGCTGGCCGTCGGCATTGCGGATGGAGACGAAGACTATGGAGGGATGGCGGGCAGTCGAGGCCGCCAGCAGGGAGAGGGCTTCGCGGTTTTCGGCAAAGAGCGGGAGCCTCGCGTTCTGTGCCAGGATCGTTGCGAGGAGCTTTCCCTCGCGCTGCAGGGTGCTGCGGTAACCGTTGATTTCGGTGATGACGTAGACCGAGGCGAAAGCCAGCGTCAGCAAGGCGATGGTCCCGGTGGAGATCAGGTAGAGCCGGAACCTGAAGCCCTTCATGTATGAGGAGATCGGCGAGACCTTTTTCACTATCCACCCAGGCCGTTAGAGATCTTGAGTCTGCGCAGGACGCCTTCGTTGGTTTTGGTCAGCACCCTGCGCGGGGATTGCGGCGGGATCTCCTCCACAGGGGTGCCGGAAAGGACGTTTTCGGCCATCTCGCCCAGTTGCTTGCCTATATCGAAGCGATCGATGCCTAAAGCCACCGCCCCCCCCATGGTGAGATAGACGTCGGCGAAACTGACCACGGGGACCCTCTGGGCCTGGGAGAAGAGGAAATAGGCCTCGGTGGAGGCCGGGGAAACGGCGGTGACATCGGGGATCATCCACAGGGCGTCGACCTTGCCCCGCAGCGACTCGAGCATGGCCGGAGTCTCCTTGGCAGCGTGCACCTCCCTGGTCACCAGGTCGACCCCGACGCGGCGGGCGGCGGCCTGGGCCCGCTTGATGTAGGAGCCGCTTCTGGCCGGATCGTAGACCACGCCGACCCTCCTGGCGCCGATGGCGTCAAATACGGAGAGGTATTTGGCGGGATCGAGCAGCATGCTGACCCCGGTGGCTCGCGGGCGTGGTTTGGGATTGAGCGCCATCATGTAAAGGACCGGGACGTTTCTGGCCCTCTCGGCCACGGCAAGGGCGCGGTCCCCGACGGCGATAATCACCCGGGGGTGCTCCTCCCGGATGATGCGGGTGATGTCGGTCTCGGCGAAGTCGGAGAGGACGACGGTCCTCATCGTCGCCCGGCACTCGCGCCGAACCCCCCTCACCGCCTCGTCGTACCCCTTCTCACGCAGCGACTGCAGCACGAGAACGTCATACGCCAAGGCCGGTAGCGGGACGATCAGGAAGATCGTTATCAGTAGGGATCTCAGAACGCGCATCTGATACCCACCTCGCCCCAGCGACCAGCGTTCTTGTAGTAAGGGGACTTGAACTGCTCGCCGTTAAAGATATTCCTTAGCGAGCCAAAGAACTCGACCGAAACCGTATCCGAGTAGGTGAAGCGCTTCGCCAGATGCAGATCCCAGATCACGTCATCGTACCTGGCTTTCACCTCGGGGTCGGAATTCCAGTCGATGTAGTGTCCGGTCAGCTGCGCGCGCAGGTATCGGCTGTCCTCGTACTTGATGCCGAGGTTGGCCGTGTGGCGGGCAATGTCCTTCACTACGGCGTCGGTGTCGCGGTTTCTGGCATCGATGAAAGTATAGCTTGCGGAAAGAGAGGTGAAGAAGACCGGCAGGGTACGCACTTCAACCTCGACGCCCTGCTTGATTTGCTTCTGCTTGGTTTTGACGCCGGCGGAATTGTAGGTGGTGATGTCACCTGTCTCGTTGTAGAAGAGCGTTCCCTTCACCCAGAGATAGGGAACGTCGGCAGACTCGGCGCCCACCTGAGAGGTCCAGACCTTTTCCAGCGAGTCGGTCAGGTTGAGGGAGGTGATGCTGTAGCCCTTGGCGGTGTAACCGCGGAGAACGGTGTTGTCGGTCAGGGCATAGGTGATGCCGAAACTGGGGCTGAACTGGTCGCCGCTGGTTTCGGTGTGGTCGTAACGGCCACTGGGGGTGACGGCGAAGCGGCCGAGGGTGAAGGTGTCATTGAGGTAGACTCCGACACGGTCGTCGCTGCGGTTGAGGACGTCGGCCCGCTTCTGCGGCTGGCTCACGTGCACGTTGAGGTGGTCATAATCGACCCCGGCCACCACTCGTTGCAGGTCGTCAAGGTAGAAAAGCTTCAGCACCCCGCCGTTGCTCTCCTCCTCGTCCTTCACGTCCTTCAGGATCGACCCGTTGCTAAGGGAGGTGTAAACGACGTCGGATTCCATTCTCCTGGTCCTGAACATGCCGTCAATGCTGAAGCGGTCGGTCACCGGGAGGTGCACGGAGGCCGTGGCGAGTATCTGGTTTACGTCGGAACCTATATTAGCGGCGGGAATCTGGAGTTGTCCGCTGGAGGAGTCGGTGACGTCGGTGGTGAAGCTTAACGAACCCTGGCCGGGAAGCTCGTAATGGAGCTTTCCGTAAAAGTGGGTCAGGTCCACCATGTTGTTCGGGAGCAGACCGTCCGAACGGATCTTCCCTCCGGTGAGATAATAGCCGGCGCGGTCGACTCCGCCGGTAAGCTCGGTCCGTCCATCGACCGTCGAAGCCTTCCCGCCCGAGGCGGAAATGAGGCCGCCGAGGACACGGTCGGCCAGGGGTGCCTTGGTGATGATATTGATGACCCCGCCCAGGGCATTGCCCCAGGAGGAGGATGCCGCACCCTTCACGATCTCGATACGCTCGACCATCTGTACCGGAATGGCGATGTCGGGGAAGTTGTCGGCGAGATTATTGATGGGGACGTTGTCGATGAGGACCAGTATGTGGTTGAAGTTGGAACCCTGCAGGTTGGTGGAGGTGGTGGAGCCGGGGGTGCGGATGTATTCGAGCTGGACGCCGGCGACCAGGTTCAGCACGTCAATGAGGGTATGGGCATTGAGTGCTTCTATCTCCTTCGCCGTTACCACCGTTATGTTTTCTGCTGTTTGTGAGGCGGGACGTGGGGAGCGGCCAACGGAGACGGTATCGACCTGTGCACCGTTGTAGAGTTCCAGCGAGCGAAGCTCGTCCTCCTCACCACGGGCCGCAGGCGCAAAGATGAGAAGAGACAGGAGGGCCAGGAAGTGCGGCCCCCGGCACAGCAGTGATGCGAACGCTGATTGTCCCCCCGTTTTGATCACTGCGTCTACTCCCGCGAAAAATAAAAGAAAGCTCATAAAAAAAGGTTGCGACACACATAAACGCGTGTTAATCTAACACACGTTGGACGGCAAGTCCAGCAGTAGATGGCAAAAAAAGCCGGGAGGTGATACCAATGGTGCAATTCGCTGAAACACTCGTTGTTCTCGATGCCGGAACTGATCCGGAAATGGAAACAGAAGTCTCGTGCTGCACAGTTTCCTTCGTTGCACTGTTCTAGAACGTTTCATTGGCCGGGATGTGAGGCTCCTGCTTCGCATCCCGGCTTCATACTCGCACCCATGGTCGCTGGCATAGAGGACCAGGACCGCTACTCCCAGCCCGAGATAAGGCCCCCCACATGAACCTTTCCCGCTATCTGAAGATTTATCCCTCCAAGGACAAACCCGGTTATTTCGTACTCTTCTCCACCTTGCGGACTTCGTCGGCCCTGGTTTCGGGAACAACCCTAAGCGCCGCCCTGAGCGGCTCAAAAATGGGACCGGAGGGGGAAACTCTGAGGCAGTTGGGGATGCTGGTGGACCATCCGAGCGTCGAAAGGGAGCAGATGCGCACGCTACTTGAGAGGGCCAACAGCAAGTCCCGCAGGTTCAGGGCCACGGTGGTTCTCAACCTGGACTGCAACCTAGACTGCGATTACTGCTACGAAGGGGGGTTCCGCGGTGCCCAGTATATGTCGGAGGCAACCGCAAATCTGCTGGTGGAGACGCTGCTGCGGGAACGAATCTCGGCGGGGATGGACGTGATTCTCACCTTCTACGGCGGCGAGCCGCTCCTTTCCGAGGACCTGATCCGCGACATCTCCCTGCCGCTCATGGAAGGGGCAAAGGCACACGGAGTCCGCTACGGCTTCGGGCTGGTCACCAACGGCACCCTGCTGAACCGGGAGACCGCGCAAAGGCTGATTCCCCTGGGGCTGCAAGGGGCCAAAGTGACCCTTGACGGGCCGCGCGAGATACACGACAAGCAACGCCCCTTCGCCTCCGGCGCCGGGAGTTTCGACACCATCGTAGATAACCTGGCTTCCGTCTGCGATCTCATCGCCGTCTCCTTGGGAGGGAACTGCCGCCAGGAAAATTACCGTGAATTCCCCCGCCTGCTGGATCACCTCATCGACTACGGCATCCACCCCGACAAGATCGACCGCGTCATTTTCACCCCTATCACCCCGAAGGCCGGCTGCGCCGAACACGGTTCGGACTGCGCCTCAGCGGGTGAACCTTGGCTCATCGAGGCCATCCCCTATCTGCGCCAGGAAACCATCGCCCGCGGCTTTAAGCCTCCCCGTATGAAGGTTTCTGCCTGCGTAATCGAATTCTCGGACAATATCGTTGTCAATTATGACGGATCCCTTTACAAATGCCCGGCCTTCATGGGATACGAAGGGTTCAGCGTCGGCACCCTGGCAGAAGGGATCTCCGACTACACCGCCACCCACGGGATCGGCAGCTGGCAAAACGACGAGTGCCTGGACTGCCCCTACCTCCCCATCTGTTTCGGCGGCTGCCGCTTCCTCAATCTCTTGAACGACAAACCGGTTTCAGCGCTCGACTGCAGGCGGGATTTCTATGACGCCACGCTGGAGCGACTGGTGATGATGAACATCCCCCACCCACCCCGCAAGGAGGCGCCTGCTGCCGAGCAGGCTTCCTGCCCCGACTACTGCATCTAGTCCCTATCCCTATGCTACAGGCGCTCCTGCTTTAACCTCTTGTTCAGGGTCGGCCGGGTGAGCCCGAGGATCTCTGCTGCTGCGGTCTGGTTTCCGTTGGTCAGCTTCATGGCCTCGGCGATCAGATACTCCTCGGCCTGCAGTACGGTGGGGAATTTGCCAAAAACGGCGAGGAACGGGTTGTCGGCGTCGAGGGGTTGGGTAACCCGTGTGATGGCAGGCTTCAGCCCGAAGTCCGCCGCGGTGAGGATGCCGGTCTCGTTGCAGGTCACGGCGTGGTGCACCATATTGTAGAGCTCCCGGATGTTGCCGGGAAAACCGCACTGCTCCAGTGCGGCGATCATCCCGGCAGCCAGCGCAGGGACCGGCTTGCCGAGTTCCTCAGCTGCCTGGTGGGAAAAGTAATCAACGAGGGGCCCCACGTCCTCTATCCTGTCCCGCAGCGGCGGGACATGGAACTCGTGGGCGCAGAGGCGGAAATAGAGGTCGTTGCGGAACTTCCCCTCGGCCCTCAGCGCCTTGAAGTCAACGTTGGAGGCGGCGATCACCCGGGCGTCGCTCTTCAGCAGCAGGTCGGAGCCGATGCGGTAGTACTCCTTCTCCTGCAGAAGGCGCAGGAGCTTGACCTGAGAGGCGAGGTTCAGGTCCCCAATCTCGTCCAGGAAAAGGGTCCCCCCGGCGGCGGTGGTGATCAGGCCGTCGCGCTGGCTGTCGGCGCCGGTGAAGGCCCCCTTCTTGTGACCGAAGAGGGTGTCCGAGAACATCATGTCGTCGAGCCCTGCGGCATTGAGGCAGACGAAGGGCCCCTTGACCCCCGATACATTGTGGATGGCACGGGCCAGCAGCTCCTTTCCCACCCCCGTTTCGCCGGTAATCAGGACCGGGAGCCTCGACGACGCGATGGCCTCGATATACTGGAAGATGCCGCGCATCTTCTTTGAGTTGGTGACGATGCCGTCGAAGGCCTCCGGGTGGCGCAGCTTGTCGGCCAGCAGGTAGTCCTTGAGGATCCTGTTCTGGTTGCCGAGATCGCTTACCTGCAGGGCCTTTCTCACCGTGGCCACCAGGCGGTTCGGATCGACCGGCTTGGTGAGGAAATCGAATGCCCCCTGCTTCATGCAGCCGACCGCTGTCTCGACGTCGCCCATGGCGGTCATGACAATCACCGGGATTTCCGGAAAGTCAGCGGTGATCGCCTGCAGCACTTCTGAGCCGCTCATCTTGGGCATGATCCAGTCCAGCATCACCGCACTGACCTGGTTCTCCCTGATGAAGGGGAGCACCTGGGTGCTGTCCGACATGATGGTTACCTGGGGAATATCGCTTGAGGAGAGAAGGAGGGAGACCTCGTTAAGAATGCTCTGCTCGTCGTCCACCACCAGCATCTGTTTCTGGGTCACCGATTGCACTGTCATCTGCACCACCTGGCGGCATTAATAGAAAGTTCAAATAATATAATGAACATGATGAACATTCAACCATTTCCTGCTAATTAGTCAATTTTCTCCCTATCGCTGTTTTTATATTGCGCCAGGGCCATCCAGAATGGCTATTGCATCGCCGCCCCATTAGGCATAATCTACTGCGAGCACACTAGATCAGGAGAGTCCATTGAAGGCGTTAGCACTACTGGAAAAATACTACTCGGGTAACGACCAGGCCCTTCGCATCGTCTACCAGCACAGCCGCATGGTGGCGGACAAGGCGCTGGCCCTGGCCAAAGCCTCCAGAACCGAGGTAGATCCCCTTTTCGTCGAGGAGGCCGCCCTCCTGCACGATATCGGAGTCTGCCGGGTCTACGCACCGAAGCTCCACTGCTTCGGATCTGCCCCCTACATCTGCCACGGCATCATCGGCCGGGAGATCCTTGAGGCGGAGGGGCTGCCGCAGCACGCCTTGGTCTGCGAGCGGCATATCGGGGTGGGGCTTACCGCCCTCGACGTGGCCAACCAGAAGCTCCCGCTGCCGCCGAGGGAGATGTCGCCGCAGACGGTAAGCGAGAGGATCGTGGCCCTGGCCGACCTCTTCTACTCCAAGAAGGGTGGCGAACTGGAGCGGGAGAAGAGCGTCCAGCAGGTGAGGGAGGACCTGATGAAATTCGGCCTGGAGAAGGTCGCCATCTTCGAGAGCTGGCTCGGCGACTTCTCCCCGTAAGCTCCGCGATCGGAGGCACCGCTGCCTCATTAACCTTCCCCCGGCGAGCGGTAGACGCGCCAAAGTGTGCTATACTAGCTACCGCCTTGCCACCGGCCGCGGCCAAGGCCACTCCGGGGCCAAGCGAGCCGACCCCGGCAGCCCCATTTCCTTCCTCAAAGGTGTTCTCATGGGAAAGCCGCTTCGCGTGCTGATCGTTGAAGACTCTGAGGACGACGCGCTCCTTTTGGTCTTCGAGCTGCGCCGCGGCGACTACTCTCCCGTCTTCAAGAGAGTCGAAACGGTCGAGGCCATGAAAAAGGCCTTGGATGAGGAGAGCTGGGACCTGGTGATCTCGGACTACGTCCTCCCGGGATTCAGCGGCCTGGAGGCCCTGAGGCTGGTGCGCAGAAGCGGCCTCGACCTCCCCTTCATCATCGTCTCCGGAAAAATCGGCGAGGATACCGCTGTCAACGCCATGAAGGAAGGGGCCAACGACTACCTGATCAAGGGGAATATCTCGCGACTTGTCCCCGCCATCGAGCGGGAGATGCAGGAGGCGGAGGTTCGCCGCAAGAGGCGCGAGGCGGAGGCCGCCCTGGTCAGGAGCGAGCAGCGCTACAAGAGGCTGGTGGCGGCGGTCACCGACTACATCTACATCGTCACCATCGAGGGGGGTAAGGTGGTCAAGACCTACCACGGCCCCGGCTGCCTCTCGGTTACCGGCTACAGTTCCGAGGAGTACGTCGACAACCCCTTCCTCTGGTACCAGATGATCTACGAGGAGGACCGGGCCGCCGTCACCAGCCTCACCAGCGAGATCTGCGCCGGCAAGGACATCCCCTCTTTGGAGCACCGCATCCGGCACAAGGACGGCTCCATCCGCTGGGTGATCAACACCATCGTGCCGCGCTACAACGACCAGGGGGAGCTGATCGCCTACGACGGCCTGATCTCGGACATTACCGAGAGGAAAAGGGCCGAGGAATCGCTGAGGCTGCAGAGCGCTGCGCTGGAGGCCGCGGCCAACGCCATAGTCATCACCGACCACGAGGGCCTGGTTATCTGGGTCAACCCGGCCTTCACGAAGATGACCGGCTACAGCCTGGATGACGCGCTGCACCGCGACCTGAGCTTCCTCAAGTCCGACCTCCACGCCATCGAGTTCTACCAGGAGTTGAGGGAGACCATCAACGCCGGTCAGGTCTGGCAGGGGGAGATGATCAACCGCCGCAAGGACGGCGCCCTCTACCCCGAGGAGCAGACCATCACCCCGGTCACCGACCAGCGCGGGGTGATCAGGCACTTCGTCTGCATCAAGCAGGACATCTCCGACCGCAAGCGGGCCGAAAAGGCCCTGATGGAAAACACCAGCATGTTGAAGGAGATGGAGATCGCCAAACAGATCCAGCTCTCGCTTCTCCCCCCCGCCCCTCCCCAGCTGACCGGCATCGACTGCGCCGGGCGCTGCGTTCCCGCCACCCACATCGGCGGCGACTACTACGACCTGTTCCTGCACGACGGCAAGCTGGACATGGTGATCGCCGACGTCTCCGGCCACAGCGTCGGCGCCGCGCTGATCATGGTCGAGACCCGCAGCGTGCTGAGGGCGCAGCTGAAGTCGCTACACACTCCGAGCGAGATCGTCTCGGCCCTGAACGAACTGCTGTACGAGGATTTAAGCCGGGCCGAGCTCTTCATCACCATGAGCTACCTGAGCCTCGACACCGCCAGCGGGAGGCTCAGCTACACCAACGCCGGGCACCCACCCTCCCTGGTCTACCGTCCCTCCAGTTCCTCCTTTGCCGAGCTCGACGCAGAGGGGCTGATCCTCGGCGTCCAGAGGGGTGTGACCTTCGACCAGCCGAGCCTGCAGATCGAGCGGGGCGACCTGCTCCTCCTCTACACCGACGGCATCATCGAGGCCCAGGGCCCCGGCGGCGAACTCTTCGGGACCGAGCGGCTGCGGGAGGTACTGGCTGCCCAGCACCGCGGAGCGGCCGCCGCCATCATAGACTCCCTCCTTGCCGCCGTGAGCGAATTCAGCGGCGCCTCCACCTTCAGCGACGACATCTCCATGCTGCTGCTCAAGTTCATCTGACTTTACTTGACGCGCCCCCCCCAGTTGTGTAAACATACGCGGGTTCGAAGAAAGGGGTGGCGGATGGCGAAGAAGATCTTTGTGGCGGCGACCGGGCAGAACTGTGGCAAGACCACCATCAGCATTTCGCTGATGCACCAGGCAAGGAAAAAGTATCAAAGGGTGGGTTTCGTCAAGCCGTTCGGTCCCAAGGTCCTTCTCTACGACGACTTCATGGTGGACATGGACGCGCTCCTCATGGCGCGCGCCTTCGGGATGGAGGAGGATATCGCGCTGATGTCGCCGGTCGCCCTGCACCGCGACTTCACCAAGGACTACCTGGCGGGGAAACTGGACGATCTCTCCCTTAGCGACTGCATCGTGAAGGCGGTGGGTGAGCTGGAGGAGAAGTACGACTTCCTGATTATCGAGGGGGCGGGACATGGCGGCGTGGGGGCGGTGGTGGGTCTCAACAACGCCAAGGTGGCGAAGCTGATCGATGCCCCGGTGGTGATCGTGACCGAGAGCGGCATTGGAAAGGTCATCGACGCCGTGCACCTGAACCTGGCTCTCTACCAGCGCGAGGGTGCCGACGTGCGCGGGATCATCGTCAACAAGCTGATCCCCAGCAAGAAGGAAGTGACCCGGAAGTACCTGAAGCAGGCCTTCCAGCAGGATAACATCGCCGTCATCGACGGTTTCAACTACTCCCCGATCCTGGCAAACCCGACCCTGGGACACATCGCCAAGCTCTTCGACCTCCCGCTGCACGGCGACATCACCCAGAAAAGCCGCATCATCTACAACATCCAGCTGGGGGCGGCCTCGTCCCAGCGCGTGATCGACGGCATTTTGGACTCCACCCTGATGATCGTGACCAGTTCTCGCGATGAACTGATCGTGACACTCTCCTCGCTCTACCACATCCCGGCCTACAAGGAGAAGATCGCCGGACTGGTCATCGCCGGCCACGGCCCGGTTTCAAAGATCAGCCAGCAGATCCTGGACGACAGCCACATCCCCTACATACGGGTCGAGGAGACCACCGCCGAGGCCTTCACGGCGCTCTCCGACGACGTGGCCAAGATCACCTACGAGGACCAGGAGAAGCTTAACTGGATCATGGCCAACGCCGAGCAGCACCTGGACTTCCAGGCCATCGACGCGCTCCTTTAGCACCTGGCTACAACGTGGTGCCGGACCCTTTGGGCGGCCCTTCCTTCTCCTCCTGCTCCCGCTGGCAGTCGACGCAGTAAGGGGTGAAGGGCACGAGCCTCAGCCTCTCGATGCCGACCGGCTCTCCGCACGATTCACACTTCCCGTAGTTTCCCTGCTCCAGGCGCCGCTGGGCCTCCTCCAGCTGGGTCAACTGCTCCTTCCTGATATCGGCTATGGCCAGCCCCGCATCGGAGAGGAGGTCAAGAATACTCTGATCCCCGAGATCGGGGACAAACTCCTCGTACTGGGTATGCACATCCTCCCCTGTCTGTTTGAAGATGTCTTCCCTCAATTCCGCCCAGAGCCTCCGCTTATGCTCCGTCAGCAGGTTTCTGAACTCGAGCTCGTCCCCCTCCAGTTTCGCCGGCATATGGCACCTCCTTTGACCGCCCTGGCTGGCCGTTTGCCCAGCCCCCGGTCAGGCGTTCAACTCTCCCCGGCTAACGCACCTCGTCTGCGTCGCAGATCGGGCACCGGTACTCTCCGCTCTCCGGATCCATCTCCAGCTCCGCTCCGCACACTCCACATACCGGCGGATTCACATCCTTGATCACCGGCCGGTCCTTGCCGATCTGTTCCTCTATCGAAAGCCTTCGCATAATCAGCCTCCTCAGCGACAGGTCCTGAAACAGCCTTAGTATACCTCATTATGACGGGGTGCAAAAAAAGCAAATTTCACCCTCCCCGCACCCCTTCGCCCTCCGCACCACCCTCGCCCGTGTCTAGGGCCTGGACAGGCTCTGGCGGGGGACACGGCGGAGTTGCCCCCCCGGCCAGATCTACCACGCCAACGTCGCTTAGCTTTTGTGCAACTCCAGTGACATAATGTGCGTTACTTCAACCAGTACTTCATGAATTTTTTTGCCTCCACAGAGGCTTTCAGGATCGGGGAGTTAACGGGAGGAGGTGATCAGGAGGGAGATACTATCGGTTGCCCTATCAGTTCAGCGCTCAAGATCCTGGTAATCAATCTCTTCCCCCAGGTAATTCCTGAACAGCAGACGGGACGCGCGACGGACAACCTTACCAGAGGGGACTTCCACCTTCCCCTTCCCGCCCGGGAGGTCGATGACGTAGTGGGGGACGGCAAGGCCAGAGGTGTGGCCGCGGAGAGCCTCCATCACGGCGACACCCTCGGAGATGGCGGTCCTGAAGTGGGCAGTCCCTTTGACGAGGTCCATCTGGTGGATGTAATACGGGCGCACGCGGATGGCGAGGAGCCGCCGCATGAGCTCGCGCATCACCGGCGGGTCGTCGTTGACCCCCTTAAGGAGCACGGTCTGGTTGCCGAGCTGGATCCCGCAGTCTGCCAGCATGGCGCAGGCTTTGGCGGCTTCGGGAGTGACCTCGCGTGGATGGTTGAAGTGGGTGTTGAGATAGAGCGGATGATGGCGCTTGAGCATCCGGACCAGCCTGGCGGTGATCCTTTCGGGGAAGGTGGCGGGGGTCCTGGTTCCGACCCGGACGATCTCCACGTGGGGGATCTTCCGCAGCCTGTCCAGGATCTGGTCGAGCTGGTCGTCGTGAAGCAGCAGCGGGTCGCCGCCGGAGAGTATCACGTCGCGGATCTCGGGCCGCGAGGCGATATATGCGATGGCCTCGTCGACGCGGGCCGCGGCCATCCCGGCGCACCCTACCCCGCGTTTTCTCATGCAGAAGCGGCAATAGACGGCGCAGGCCGAGGAGGCGATCCAGACCACCCGGTCAGGGTAGCGGTGGATCAGCCCCGGCACGGGGGAGAGGCGCTCCTCGTCGAGCGGGTCTGGAGACTGGGAAAGATCGTGGAGCTCGGCCGGGTCCGGAACGCACTGGCGCCAGATCGGGTCCCCGGGCCCAGTGATCAGCCCCAGGTAGTACGGGGTTATGCGCATCGGGTACCTCGCCGCCACCTCCGTGAGCGACGAGCCGTCGAGACAGAAAAGCCCGGAAAGCTCCTCCGGGCTGGTAATGCATCTTTCCAGATTTTTCTGCCACCTTTCCATCAGACCTCGAGGGCCCCGATCAGCGAGGCGATAGACGGGATGTTCTTCTCGACCAGGTAGCTCTCCATCTCCTGCGCGATCTTCTGCGCCGCGGAGGGATCGAGGAAGCTCGCGGTTCCGACCTGGATGGCAGTGGCGCCGGCGAGGATGAACTCGAGCGCGTCCCGCCCGTTCATGATGCCACCGATGCCGATGATCGGCAACTGAACGTTTTTGGCCACCTGCCAGACCATCCTCAAGGCCACCGGCTTGATCGCGGGGCCGGAAAGGCCGCCGGTGACGTTGGCCAGCACCGGGCGCCGCCGGTCGAGGTCGATCGCCATCCCGGTCAGGGTATTGATGAGAGAGAGGGCATCGGCCCCCGCGTCGGCGCAGGCTTTGGCCATCAGCACCACGTCGGTCACGTTGGGGGAGAGCTTGACGATCATCGGCTTCGAGGTATTCTTCCGGACCAGCCGCACCACCTCCTGAGCCGCCTGCGGATCAGTGCCGAAGACGATCCCACCCTGCTTCACGTTGGGGCAGGAGATGTTGACTTCGATGCCGGCAACCCCCTCCTGGCCGTCGAGACGCGCCGCCACCTCGCCGTACTCCTCCAGGGTGTTTCCGTAGAGGTTCACGATCACCGGCGTCGCCACATCCTTCAGATAGGGGAGTTTGTGATCGATGAAGGCCTCGACGCCGACATTCTGCAGGCCGATGGCGTTGAGCATCCCGCCGGGGGTCTCCACTATGCGCGGGGTGGCGTTGCCGGCCTTGGGCTTCAGGGAAAGGCCCTTGCTGATCATGGCCCCGATGCTCTCGAGGCTCATGTAGTCGGCGAACTCGGCGCCGTAGCCGAAGGTGCCGGAAGCGGTCATGACCGGGTTACGCATCTTGATCCCGGGGATTTCCACGGACATATCAGGTCTTTGCATTACTAGCTCCATTGCAGTTCAAAGCTGTCGAAGACGGGACCGTCCTTGCAGACACAGCGGTAGTCAGGGGTCTCGTCGGAGTGGTTGGCTCCCTTCATGACGCAGCCCAGGCAGGCACCTACGCCGCAGGCCATGTAAGCCTCCATCGAGACCTGGCAGGGAACGCCGCGCCCCTGAGCCATCAGGGCGACAGCCTTCAGCATGGGGGTCGGGCCGCAGGCGAAGATGCGCATACCCGCCCCCAGGTGACGATCAAGCACCTCGGTAACCAGTCCGCTCTCGCCCAGGGTGCCGTCGTCGGTGGAGACATAGGTCTCGACACCGAGCCTCTCGAACTCGGTGATGCACAGGATGTCGTCGCGGTTTCTGCCGCCGGCAAAAAGCCTGACTTTCTCACCCTTTAGCACCAGTTCCTTCGCGAGGTAGTAGAGAGGCGCCAGTCCGATGCCGCCTCCGACCAGGATCTTCTCCTCGCCGGAGGGACCGACCTGAAAACCCTTGCCCAAAGGGGAGAGGACGTCGAGCAGGTCGCCGTGGTGCAGGGCGGAAAGTGTCTTCGTCCCCTTCCCTACCACCTTGTAGAGGATCTCGGCATAGCACTGGGTGCCGCAGCAGGCGTATTCGGGGGTGAAGGTCCCGACGTCGAAGAGGCCGAAGGGGCGGCGCAGCAGGGGGTCGATGGCGTCAACCACCCTCACCATGAGAAACTGCCCCGGGGCCGACTCCAGCAGCTCCCCGGGGGCGGTCATCCTCATCCTGAAATAGCCCGGGGAGACTTCCATGTTGGAAAGAACCATTGATTTAAACTGCATCTCACTCCTCTGACTGACCGGTGTAAGTATAATCCATCACTATGGCGTCCTCGCCATGGTCGTAGTATCCCTTGCGGCGGCCGACCTCGCGAAAGCCAAGCCGCTCATAAAGGGCGATTGCCCCGACGTTGCCGACCCGGACCTCCAGGGAAACGACTGAAGCTCCCCGTTCACGGCTGGCGGCCAGGGCATCTTCCACCAGCAACCGGCCGATCCCCATGCCCCGCATCGAGATCTTGACCGCGACATCGAGGACCTCCGCCTCGTCCAGCACCTGCTTCAGGCAGAGGTAGCCAACGATGGTCCCATCTGCCAGAGTGGCGACCTTGGGGAAGCCGTGCGGCGAGCTTACTTCATCGAGAAAATGGCTCCTGGTCCAGGGGCGGGAGAAGGAGTGAGCCTCTATCTCCAGCACCTCGTCGAGGTCTTTTTCGACCATCTGACGGAGGCATATTTTCTCATGAAAGGCAGGCACGACGAGGCATGATAAGCAAAGGTCGGGGCGAAGTAAACAATTTTTTCACTTTGACTTTTGGCTGGAGATGCGCTAGATTTCCCCTTTAATTTATCGGAGGTTTCCCTTGGGAAAGACTAAAATCACATACAAAGACGCAGGCGTAGATATTGATGCGGGCAATACGTTTGTCAAGATGATCAAGCCGCTGGTGAAGGCGACTTCCCGTCCGGAGGTCCTGGCGGACATCGGTGGTTTCGGTGGTCTTTTCTCGTTGAACATGGGGAAATACAAGCACCCCGTACTTGTCTCCGGCACCGACGGCGTGGGGACGAAGCTCAAGCTGGCCTTCCTCGCTGACCGTCATGACACCATCGGCATCGACTTGGTCGCCATGTGTGTCAACGACATCATCGTGCAGGGAGCAGAGCCCCTCTTTTTCCTCGACTACCTCGCGACCGCCAAGCTCGACCCCGAGAAGGCCGCCTCCATCATCAAGGGAGTTTCCGACGGCTGCGTCCAGGCGGGATGCGCCCTGATCGGCGGCGAGACCGCCGAGATGCCCGGTTTCTACACCGGTGACGAATACGACATGGCCGGCTTCGCGGTCGGCGTGGTAGAGCGCGAGAAGATCATCGACGGCTCCTCCATCACGGTCGGCAACCACCTGATCGGCCTCAGCTCCAGCGGCCTGCACAGTAACGGCTACTCCCTGGCCCGCAAGGTCATCCTCGAGCACATGGGCCTCGGGATCAACGACGAAATCCCCGGCCTCGGAAAGACCGTGGCCGAAGAACTCCTCACCCCTACCCGCATCTACGTCCGCTCGGTGATGAACCTCCTGAGGGATTTCAGCATCAGCGGCCTCGCCCACATCACCGGCGGCGGTCTGCTCGAGAACGTCCCCAGGGTCCTCCCCCACGGCTGCAAAGCGGTGATCAGGAAAGACAGCTGGGAGGTTCCCGAAATCTTCAAGCTGATCCAGAAGGGCGGCAACATCGAGGAGAACGAGATGTTCAGGACCTTCAACTGCGGCATCGGCATGGTACTGATCGTACCTGAGCGCGAGGCCGAGGATGTCATGATCAGGCTCTCAGGCCTCAACGAGACAGCCTTCCACATCGGCGAAGTCGTCAAGTGCGACCCGGGCAAGGAGTGCGTGGAGCTCGTCTAGAGCACCGCCAGCGGCCGGCATGGGAAAAGTACTGAACATAGGGGTCTTGGTTTCAGGCAGCGGCACCAACCTGCAGTCGATCATCGACGCCTGCGCGGCGGGGACGCTGAAGGTCAGGGTGGCCTGCGTGATCAGCAATAAGGCGGACGCCTTTGCGCTGGAACGGGCGAAGAAAGCGGGCATCCCCGCGCGGCACCTGGACCACCGTGCCTACACCGGCAGGGAAGCCTACGACGAGGCCGTGGTGGCGACGCTGCGCGAGTTCGAGGTCGGGCTGGTGGTGCTTGCCGGCTTCATGAGGATCATTACTCCGGTGCTGCTGGAAGCCTTCCCCATGTCGGTGCTGAACATCCATCCCGCCCTCCTCCCCGCCTTCCCCGGACTACACGCCCAGCGCCAGGCTCTCGACTACGGCACCAAATTGGCCGGGTGCACCGTGCACTTCGTCGACTCCGGCTGCGACACCGGTCCGATCATCATGCAGGCTGCGGTTCCCGTCCTCGAGGGAGATACCGAGGATGCCCTGTCGGAGCGGATTCAGAAGGAAGAGCACCGCATCTATCCGGAGGCGATCAAGCTCTTCGCCGAAGGGCGGCTGAAGGTCGAAGGGAGAAGGGTCGCCGTCAGCGACTGACCCCGCGAAAGCGGCGGCCCCGCCGCCAAGGTTCGCGCCCGGAAGGGCGCTCCTACAGGACACCGGGCAACCAGCACCAGCCCTCACCCCTGTCCCTCTTCCGGAGGGATAGGGGTTTTTATTTTCCCGCCAATATCCCTTCCCCTCTCCTGACAAAGCTGTTATAACCGTCGTCATGTCCAAAGCCCGTCTGCTCATATCCTCCCTCCTGCTGCTCTTCGCGCTGCCGCTGACCGGCTGCTCCATCGACAGGGTCATGCGCGTCGAGAACAAACAGGTCATCGCTGTCGGCACCATGATCGAGGAACTGCGCGATACGCCGCTATTATTCCTCGGTGAGCGCCACGACGCACCGGCCCACCACAAGCTCCAGCTCGAGATCATCAAGGCGATGAAGGACGAGGGGAGGCCGCTGGCCATCGCGATGGAGATGTTCGAGGACACGAGCCAACCGGCGCTCAACGCCTGGAGTGCGGGGAAGGTTCCGGAGGGTGCCTTCAGGAAGGTGTTCGAATGGAACTGGAGGAATATACCGTGGTCGCTCTATGAGGACATCCTGCTCTACGCCCGTGACAACAAGATCCCTATCCTGGCCATGAACGCGCCGCGCCAGGTGGTCCAAAAGGTGGCGAAGAGCGGCTTCGCCTCGCTCACCGGCGATGAACTGAGGCTCCTCCCCAAGGGGATCAACGCCGAGGTCAGCGATGACTACCTCGATTTCATCAGCTCCGCCTACGCCCTTCACGGCCGCAACGGGGATTCCTTCCGCTACCTGTGCGAGGCGCAGATGCTGAGAAATCGGGTCATGGCGCGGCGCATCAGCGACTACTTCGCCATCCATCCCGAAACGACCATGGTGGTGCTGGCTGGGGGAGGGCATGCCAGGGAGAAAGGCGGGATTCCTGCAGAGTTAAGGCTGCTCTCTTACAAGGTCGTGCTGCCTCCTGTGCCGACCATGACCGCCGACACCATCACCAGGGATGACGCCGATTATCTCCTGGAGGAGCCGATTGCCTGGCCGACGGAGATGCCCTGATCCATGGAGTAGAGCCAGGCAAGGATTTCCGCCACGGCATGGTAAAGCTCGGGTGGGATCTCGTTATCCAGATCGACCTGCATCAGGAGGTTCACCAGTTCCGGCGACTGGTGCACGTAGACACCGCTCTCCCGCGCCAGGGAGATGATGGCCTGCGCCGTTATCCCCTTCCCCTTGGCGACCACCCGCGGCGCGCCGTCCTCCGCGCCATAGGCCATCGCCACCGCCCGCTTCATGTCGTCAGTCCGCTTCGCCATCTTTAGCCGCCAATCGTGTAAGGTGCAATCCCGCAGCGGAGAGCGCCAGCCGCAAGCCATCGCCGCCCTTTCTCAGCACCTCCGATGATCCCGGCCGGTCGCATTCCAGTTCGACCGACAACCCATCCGGCCCGAAATGAAGCTTCGCATCCACCCCGCCCAGATGGGGGAGGGTCAACGAAAGGTTGGCTTCGATCCCCGGCTCCCCCTCCTCCGCTTCCCTCTCCGTGACCGACAGCTCCATCGACTGCCCAGGCCACGCCTCCCCCTTCCAGGAAAGGATCCCTGAGTTCAGCAAGGCCAGTTGCTCCTTGATGAGGGGAATGGTCCGGGAGTCGGCGAATCCGCCCTCTAAGGCCTCGTCTGCGCCGCCTGCGGCGTGGTCGCCGGAGGCGGCCCGGGAAAGCTTTCCCTGCGGCTCCCTGAGGATCTCGGAAAGGTGCAGCCCGCCTGCCGCCCACCGGGTCAGGTGGGATTCGTAGAAGAGCCCGCCCTGGGTCAGCGCCTCCTTCATGCGGGTCGCCAGCAGCAGTGCCCCCTGCGCCGGTGTCTCCAGCAGCGGCTGCTGGGTGGTGGGGAGGGTCGGGGTTTCGGAAACGGTCGCCAGCCACCTCCCCATGGAGCTCAGCTGCACCGAGGCGCTTCCCTCCGGCTGCCGCAATACCTGAAAGGTTACCCGCGGTTCCGCCGCCACGAAGGTCATGTCCATGGTCTCGCCCGGCTGAACGTTCAGCGGGATCTCCAGCTTGTACATCTCACCGGCGATGCGGGCCAGATAGAGGCTGTTAGACAGGTTGGCGATGATCTCGGCCTTCACCTGCTGCCCGGGGTTCATCTGCAACTGGGCGCCGGCCCTCTCCTGCTGATCGCTCGGGGGGGCGACCGTCGTCCTCGCTATGATGGGAAGGACCTGCTTTTGGGCTTCATCGTTGATTAACATGGCTTTGCTGTACTCCTACCGGCAGGTTTTCCTATAGTAGTGGAGGGCGATCCCGCTGTAAAGGGGGAGGAATGGAGCGGCGTGAAGAAGCCCCTGATCTTCCCTCCCCTCCGCCATCCCCCAATGAGAACGCCTGCTTATGAGCAATCCATAAGCTTATTTTCTTTCCATTTATCTTCATTTCGGCTAAACATATCCAATCCTTAACCGATAAGCCATTACTGGAACCAGTTCGCTGAACCTGCAGCAGCGAGGAACCGTAGATATCGATGAAAGAGCCACTGCGCATCCTGATCATTGACGACTCCGCCGACGACGCGGCGCTGATCATTCGGCACCTGCATAGGGAGTTCGCCCCGAGCTATCAGCGGGTCGAGACGGCCGACGAGATGCAGGCGGCCCTGGACCTGGGCGGATGGCAGATAGTCGTCTCCGACTACATCATGCCCAGATTCTCCGGGCTGGCCGCACTGCAGATACTCCAGGCCAGAAGGACCGACCTCCCATTCATCATGGTATCGGGCCAGCTCGGGGAGGACGTTGCCGTCGAGGCCATGCGGGCCGGGGCTCACGACTTCCTGATCAAGGACAGGCTTTCCCGGCTGATACCCGCCATCAAGCGGGAGCTCAATGAAGCGGCGGTACGCCGCGAGAGCCGGATGGCGCAGGATGCCCTGAACGCCACCGAGGCCCGCTTCAAAAGCCTGGTCGACCAGACCCTGGTCGGCATCTTCATGCTGCAGGACAACCTGCTGAGCTATGTAAACCCCAAATTCGGTGAGATCTTCGGGTACAGCCCCGAGGATCTCATCGGCAAGAGGAGACTGGTCGACCTGGTGGCGCAGGAGGACCAGGTCAAGGTCGCGATCAACTTCCTGCTCCCCCTCAAGAACGGCAGCGACAGTCTCCATTTCTTCTTCCACGGCCGGCGCTCCGACGACTCCCTGATCGATCTGGAGGTCAACGGCGCCAGGACCGGGCAAAACGGCTCCCGCGCGGTAATCGGGACGGTCCTCGACATAACGGAACGCAAGCGTGCCGAGGCGGAGCTCAGCAAGCTCTGGCGGGCGGTGGAGCAGAGCCCGGTCTCGGTCGTGATCACCGACCCCGGCGGCATCATCGAATACGTGAACCCCAAAGTGGTCGAGGTCACCGGGTACAGCGTGGAAGAACTGGTCGGCCAACACACCAGGATCTTCAGGTCCGGCAACATTCCTCGCGAGGTATACCAGGAGATGTGGGAGACCATCACCTCGGGGCGCGAGTGGCACGGCGAGCTTCATAACCGCAAGAAAAGCGGCGAACTCTTCTGGGAGAGCGGTTCGATCTCCGCGGTCAAGAACTCCGAAGGGTACATCACTCATTTCGTAGCGGTGAAGGAGGACGTCACCGAACGCAGGCGCGCCGTGGACCAGCTGAGGCAGGTGCAGAAGATGGAGGCGGTAGGACAGCTGGCAGGCGGGGTGGCCCACGACTTCAACAACCTCCTCACGGTGATCAACGGCTACAGCACGCTGCTGATCAGGGGACTGGAGAGCGGATCGCCGATGCGCAAGGAGGCGGAACAGATCCTGCGCGCGGGCGAGCGGGCGGCCGACCTGACCCGGCAGCTGCTGACCTTCAGCCGGCGTCAAATCCTGGAACCGAAGGTGCTGAACATCAACCATCAGGTAAAATCTGTGGAGAAGATGCTCGGCCGCCTGATCGGTGAAAATATCGGGCTGGCGACGGAGCTTTCCGGAGATGTCGGGTTCATCAAGATGGACCCCGGCCAGTTCGAGCAGGTGGTGATCAACCTGGTGGTCAACGCCCGCGACGCCTCGGAAACCGGCGGCCGGATCACCATCGAGACCTCGAACTGCGAACTCGACGAGGAATTCACCCTGCTCCACCCCGGCTCGGTCCGCGGAAGCTACGTCACGCTTTCGGTAAGGGACCAGGGGCTGGGGATGACGGAAGAAGTGAAGCGGCGGCTCTTCGAGCCCTTCTTCACCACCAAGGAGATGGGGCGCGGCACCGGCCTGGGGCTCGCCACCGTCTACGGCATCGTCAAGCAGAGCGGTGGTTACATCGAGGTCGTCAGCGAGCTTGGCGAGGGGGCCTGCTTCAACATCTACCTGCCGAGGGTCAACCAGCAGGCGGATGCCCCCCAGTGCCAGCCGGCGGAGGAAGAGCTGGAGGGCTCCCACACCATTCTGGTGGTCGAGGATGAGCCCGGGGTACTGAACCTCGTGGTGCACACCCTGAGAAAGCGCGGCTTCAAGGTGCTGGAAAGCACCGACCCCGAAGAGGGTGTGACCCTGTTCGAGCAGCACGCCGGAGAGATCGACCTGCTTCTGACCGATGTGGTCATGCCGTTCATGAGCGGGCCGGCGCTGGCCGAAGTGCTGACTCGGAAAAATCCCAAACTTAAGGTACTCTTCATGTCAGGGCACACTGACAACAGAGTGAGCTTCGAAAAAATGTTGGAGAAAGGCGTGCAGTTCCTTCCCAAGCCTTTCACCAGCGACGCCCTGGCGAAAAAGATCAGGGAAACGCTGCTGGGTGCCGGGGCGGAACAGCACCCACCGGCGCCTTCAGGAGGTAGCAATTGAAAGGGAACATCCTTATAGCGGATGACGAGGAAATGATCCGTGATCTGATCAATATCACCCTCAGCAAGGAAGGGTTCATCTGCCACCAGGCGGCCAGCGCCGAGGAGGGGCTGGAAATCGTGAACCACCAGCATCTGGACATGGCCCTTCTGGACATCATGATGCCGGGCCGTTCCGGGATCGACCTGCTGAAGGATATCAAAAAGGCGACCCCCGACACCCCGGTGCTGATGATCACCGCGATGAACGACATGGACACCGCCCTTTCCTGCATCCACTGCGGTGCCGACGACTACATCACCAAACCCTTCAATCTCGAGCGGGTACTGCTCACGGTCAAGAACACCTTGGAGAAACGCCGCCTGGTGCTGGAGAACCGCGAGTACCAGGCCAACCTGGAACACAAGGTACGCGAGCAGACCGAGGTGATCCGCAACGTGATGGGCGAGATCAACCTGGCCTACGAACACACCCTGGCGGCGCTGATCAGGGCGCTGGACGCCAGGGAGAAGGAGGTCGGCTCCCATTCGGAACGGGTGATGAACTACGCCCGGCTCCTGGCCCATACGGCAGGGGTCAACGAGCAGGGGCTGACGGTCCTGGCCAAAGGCGCCCTCCTTCACGACATCGGCAAGATCGGGATCTCAGACAATATCCTGCTGAAGCCGGCCAAGCTCGATGGCGCGGAGTGGGAGATCATGCGCCAGCACCCAGCTGTGGGCTACGAGATCCTCTCCGGGATCAGGTATTTCGAGGGCGCCGCGGAACTGGTGCTCTCGCACCACGAATCCTTCGACGGTACCGGTTATCCCAACGGGCTTAAGGGTGACTCAATCCCCCTCAGCGCCAGGATCTTCGCCCTGGTCGACACCCTTGACGCCATGACCTCTGACCGTCCTTATCGGAAAGCGCTGAGCTACGCGGAGGTACGGGACGAAGTCATCAGGTGCAGCGGATACCAGTTCGATCCGGATCTCGTCGAGGTATTCCTGACCATCCCCAAGCATTCATGGGAGACCGCCGCAGGCAAGCATTTGCTCTAGAAACAGGTAAATTGACGCCTCCCTGCTGTGTGGTAGTTTTGCAGGATATCCCGCCATTCCCGCCCTTTTGTCCCCTTCAGCGTCAGGTGCCGGCCAGCAGCAGCTGCAAACGAGCACCCTGGTCCACCTGAACGGCACTAACTATCGGATACTGAAGACCAACCTGACCGGAAGCAGTCGGGGATTCACCCTCCTCGGCGAAACAGCCGGTCTTTTTCTCTGTCGTGGCGGGTCCTGCGCTCAAGGTCACGCCTCCTCTCGGTTTCGCCCACGGCTTCAACAGCGGAGGTGAAAATCAGATATACTTGACCGTGTCCTGCAGTCTGTGATCTCATTAACAGTGAGGATACTGCAAGAACGACAAGATCGCCTGAAGAGGAGGAATCGGATATGCGAGTTATCGTCGTCGGAGCAACCGGCACCATCGGTAAAGCGGTCGTGAAAGTCCTGGCTTCGCAGCACGAAGTCGTCAAGGTGGCATCCAAAAGCGGAGACTTCCGGGTCGACATGGCTCAAAAGGAGTCGATCGAGAGGTTGTTCAAGGAGATAGGATCATTCGACGCGCTGGTATGCGCGGCTGGGGTGGCGAGGTTCGGTCCCCTTTCCGAACTGAGCGACGAGGATTTCCAGCTGGGGCTTTTCGGGAAGCTGATGGGACAGGTCAACCTGGTACGCGTGGGCCACAACTACATCAGCGATAACGGCTCGTTCACCCTGACGAGCGGCGTCTTGAGCCACCAGCCCATGCCGGGGAGCACGTCCATCAGCATGGTCAACGCAGGGATCGAGGGGTTTGCCCGGGCGGCGGCGCTGGAGATGCCCAGAGGAATAAGGGTCAACGTGGTCAGCCCGCCGTGGGTCAAGGAAACGCTCGAAGCTTTGGGCATGGACAGCTCGAACGGTATGCCCGCCGAGCGGGTGGCCCAGGCGTACCGGGCAAGCGTCGACGGCACGCGCAGCGGAACCATCATCAACGCCCGCGACTACGCCTGAACCGCCCTTTACTCACAACACAAGAAGATCCAACGAGCTCAGCGACGCCCCTTCCCGCTGAGCTTTCTTTATGCCGCGTGCCGGGACTTGATCATCAGCTTCCCGCGGAGGAATGGCTCAAAAACGCAGGCCATAGTCGTATCTTGTGCGGCATGAGCAACTTGAAAGTCTAATCAGAGAAGTGAAGGAGTACATGAGGAAATGAGCGACAAGAGCTGGTGGTGGCAAGGCAAGCGCGGAGAATGGTATGTGGTGATGCAGGCGGCTCTCTTTCTGCTGCTCGTGGCTGGTCCGCGTAACCTCCCCCGGCTGCCGGCGTGGCCTCACGCCCTCAAAGTGGCGGCGGTTCTCTGCGGGATGGCACTTTTTGTTGCTGGTATGGCGCTGGCTTTTTCCGGAGGCTTCACCCTGGGCCGGAACCTTACCCCGCTGCCGCGACCGAAGAACGATGCACAGCTGGTCGAGACCGGACCGTATCGGCTGGTCCGCCATCCGATTTATGGCGGCATCATTATCATCGCCTTTGGATGGGCCCTCGTGGTCAATGGCGCACTTACACTTCTTTACGCCGTGGTGATCTTCATCTTCCTGGACCTGAAGGCGAGGCGAGAGGAAAAGTGGCTCAGGGAGAAGTTTACCGGCTATGACCAGTACAGCAAGAAAGCCCGCAAGTTCATCCCGTTTATCTACTGACACGCGGGCTGCCCCTGCAATGACACTAGCTGATACCGGCATTCCACTTTCTGCGTAAATGTTGTCGTTGTAAATCTCTCGTTCTTCCATTATTGTTGATCCCCCAATAGCCGTGTAACCACGAGATAGCCGATGCCATTTGATCTTAAAGAAGTAGTGCCTTGGGGGCGATGCTACCGGGAATATGTAGCCATGTTCTCCCTCGATGCCGGCGACCTCGCCAAAAGGTTCCTTGGCTGTGGCGACGGGCCCGCCAGCTTCAACTTTACCCTTACCGCCCGCGGGGGCTCCGTCGTCTCTGTCGACCCCATCTACAGCTTCACCGCGGGTGAGATCACGCGGCGGGTGGAGGAAACATTCCCGGTGATCATGGAGCAGACCAGGCTCAACAGGGAAAGCTTCGTCTGGAAGGAAATCGATTCGCTGGAAGAACTCGGGCGGGTTCGGATGCAGGCAATGTCCGACTTTGTCGCGGATTTCGAGAGGGGAAAAGGAGAAGGGAGGTACGTCGCGGGCGAACTCCCCCACCTCCCCTTCCCGGACGCCTCATTCGACCTGGCGTTCTGTTCCCACTTCCTCTTCCTTTACAGCGATCATCTCGACATGGAGTTCCATCTTGATGCGCTGCGAGAACTCTGCCGGGTAGCGGCAGAGGTGCGGGTCTTCCCCATGGTGGAGCTGAGTTGTGCCAGATCTCGCCACCTCGAAGCGGTGGTCTCGACCCTTTCTTCAGAAGGATATCAGCCGTCCGTCGAGGAGGTCCCGTACGAGTTTCAAAAAGGAGGCAACCAGATGCTGAGGATAAGAAAGAGCCTGCCGGATGATTCTCATACGTCCTCGTCCAGATAGAGCTGCCACACCAGGAGCGGTGAATGAAGATACCACCAGAAAAGCTCCTTTTTCTTCCCGGCGCCTCTGGCAACACCGACTTCTGGCGCCCAGTTGCAGACCGGCTTCAACTTCCTTCCGAGAGTGTCATTTCGGCTGGCCGGGATTCGGCCCTACTCCCGCGGATCCAAAGGTCAACGGCATAAGAAAAGGGGGAGGCTGAATGTCAGCCTTCCCCTTCATCTTCGTCCAGCAAAGTTTTGCGATCAGACCTGGAACTGACGGACCTGTTGTCCGAGGTCGTTGGCGAGCTGGGTCATCTGCTCCGCCGCCGCCGAAGTGCGGGTGGCGCCGTGCGAGGTACCGCTGACGGTCTGGAAGATGCTCTGGATGCCGCCGCCCAGGGTGGAGACGGTCGAGGTCTGCTCCTCGGCCGCGATGGCGATCTGGTGCACCTGCTCTGTCACGGCGGAGATCTGATCGAGGATTTCCTGCAGCGCCACGCCGGAACGGGCGGCTTCGCTGGTGCCGCGCTCGACTTCACGGACCCCCTCATCCATGGCCCCGACCGCTTCCCTGGTCTCGGACTGGATCGACTTGATCATCTCGCCGATCTCGCGCGTTGCCTTGGTGGTTCTTTCCGCAAGGGCACGAACCTCGTCGGCGACGACTGCGAAGCCCCGTCCCTGCTCGCCGGCGCGAGCAGCCTCGATGGCCGCATTGAGCGCCAGCAGGTTGGTCTGATCGGCGATGTCCTCAATGGTGCCGACGATCTGACCGATCTGGTCGGAGCGCACCCCCAGCTGTTCGACGGCGCGCGCCGTCTCCTTGACCCGGCTGGCGATCTCTTCCATCCCCGTCACGGTCCCCTGGACGACCGTCTTCCCGTTTTCGGCAGCCTTGCTGGCCCGCTGGGACGAGTCGGCGGCCTGGCTGCAGCTCCTGGCAATCTCGCCGGAGGTATGGACCATCTCGTCGACGGCCGTCGCCATGGTCGAGGCCTGGCCGGAGACCGTTTCCGCCCCGGCGGCAATCGAGCCTGCGCTGTCGTGGAGCGCCTCGGCGGCGGAGAGTACCTGGTGGGTGGCGGATGACACCCCTTTCACCGTCCCCTGGATCTTGCCGACGAAGAGGTTGAAGGCCGCGCAGACCTTCCCGATCTCGTCGTTGCTCCTGACCTTCAGGCGCCGGGTCAGATCCCCCTCCCCTTCGGCTATGTCGGAGAGCGCATCGGCGGTCTCGCGAAGAGGGGTGGTGATGCTGACGGAGACGTACAGTAAGACGCAGGAAGCCAGCAGAAGGGCGAGAATCGCCGCAGCGATGGCGATGTTGCGGGAGGTGTGGGCCGAGCCGGCGGCCTCCTCCAGGGCCTTCTGGGCCTCCTTCTGCTGCATGTCGATGAGAGTGGTCAGGCTCTTGACCGTTGCGGCACCGAACGGGAAGGTCGTCTTGGCGCGCCAGTCGGCGGCCTCCTGGGTCTTGCCGGCCATGGAGAGCTCGAACCACTTGGGCCTGGCGGCTACGTACTGCTTGTAGATGTCATTGAACTCCTTGAGGGTCGCCTTCTCCGGATCGGAGAGCTCCCCCTTTTCGAAGGACGCGAGGTTCCCTTCCAGGGTCTTGTACAGGTCAGGCTCGTCGGAGATGATCTTCTTCCGTGCGGCATCGTCCGCGGAGATGAATTGGGAAAGCCCGAACCTGAGCTTCCACAGTGCGTTCTGCGCGTCTGCCAGATAAACCGCTCCCTTTACGTGGTTTTCGTAGAGACTGCGGTAATCGTTCTCATGCTTGATGCTGCTACGGATCGTAACGCCGGCCAGGAAGAGCAGCATCGTCAACAGGACGGAAAAGCACAACAACAACTTGGAACGAATGGACATCTTGTATACTCCGAAAAAAAGGGGTTAGAACTGCACGCTATGAAAAAGTTGCTTGCTGACAGGAACCGACAGGGACCGAGCTTCTATTCGGCACGGGCTCAAAAAAGTTGAGGTTTACATCGCCAGGTCATTGCCTCTGCTGGAAAACCGTCAGGGGCGCTGGCTCCCCAGCTCGCTGAAGTAGAGAAACTGGTTTCCTCCCTGCTGCTTGGCCTGGTACATCGCCATGTCCGCCTTCTTCAGCAGGGCATCGGCATCGTCAGCGTCATCAGGATAGACGCTGATCCCGATGCTCCCCCCGATGGTGCAACGCTCGCCGCTCAGGTCGAAGTCGTCGCTCATGGCGCTGACCACCTTGCGGGCGACGATGACCGCGTCCGAGGCCTCGGTGATCCGCGACATGATGATCACGAACTCGTCGCCACCTATGCGGGCTATGGTGTCGCAGCTGCGGCAGCACCCCTCCAGCCGCGCGGCGGCCTGGGAGAGGAGGGCGTCACCCTTGTCGTGGCCGCGGGTGTCGTTGATCTGCTTGAACCCGTCCAGGTCTAGGTAGATGAGGGCGAAGGAGGAACGGTACCTCCTGGCGTGCTCCAGATTCATCCTCAACCGATCGAAGAAGAGTGCCCGGTTGGGAAGCCCGGTCAGCTGATCGTAGTAGGCCATCCGTTCCAGCAGCTGCTTGGCCTTTACCCGTTCGGAGATGTCCCTGAAGATGATCTGCACTGCCGGCTCCCCTCTGAAGGTGAAGGGTATGCCGGAGACCTCGACCGAGAGCTTCGAGAAGTCGAGCCTTACGAAGCGCTCCTCGAACCACGGTATCTTCACGCTGCTGGTCTCGATCCGCTCCAGCTGGCCGCTGAACTCTTCAACCGAGGCGGGCTCCACGAACCCCAGCATCAGCTCACCCAGGAGCTGGTCGGGCGACTGGGCCCCGAGGAGGGACACCGCCGCCGGGTTGGCAAACTCGATGCGGAAGCGGCAGCAGATGACGATGCCGTCGGGGGAAAGGTCGACCAGTTTCCGGTAACGCTCCTCGCTCTCGCGGATCGACTGCAGCGCTCGCTCACGTTCCCGGGCCAGCCTCCGCCCCAGGAGGACCTTTTCAAGGACCATCGGCAGGAGCTCGAGGTACCTCATGTCCAGGTCCTTGACCAGGTAGTCGGTGGCTCCAAGCTTCATGGCCTCGACCGCGACCTTCTCGTCGCCGTTTCCGGTGACCATGATGACCGGCGGCGGCACTTCGCGCTCGAGTATGCGCCGCACCACCTCCATGCCGTCCATAACCGGCATGCTGTAGTCCACCAGCACCGCGTCGTAGGCCTCCTCCTCGATCAGCGACAGACCCTGCTCGCCATCGTAGACCAGCTCCACGCTATAGCCGTGGCGGGTCAGATGGTTTTTCATCAGGCGTGCCAGACCGAGGTCGTCCTCGATGTACAGTATCCGGCCCCCCTGCCCCTGAGGGGACTCGGGGGAATTTCCCGTGGCCTTTTCCTGTGACATGGAAGCTAATCCTTTCCCGGGACCTTCACGACCGACAGGAACATCCCCAGCTTCTGGATGGCGTCGCAGAAGTCCTCGTACTCAACCGGCTTGGTCATGTAGACGTTGCACCCGAGCTCATAGCAGCGGTCGATCTCGTGTGGATTGTCGGTGGTGGTGAGCATGACCACCGGTATCTTCCTGGTCCTGTCGTCACCCTTGATCCGCTGCAGCACCTGGCAGCCGTCCATCTCGGGCATGTTCATGTCGAGGAGCATGAGGATCTTGTCGGGACAGCAATCCTCGCCGGACTCCCCCGGTTTCAGGAGAAAGTCCACCGCTTCTCTCCCGTTGGTCAGATGCTTGATGGGGTTGTTGATCCCGCCGCGCCGCAGGTTCTTCTGGATCAGCCGCGCATGCCCCGCATCATCCTCAACCAGCAATATGGTAACTGCTTCATGTCCGTTCATCATATCCCTATACCATCACCACGTTGTGTCCTGCTTTCCTCTGTCCTGTCACTTTGGATCGGGAGGGCACCATGCCCTCCGTCCAGCGGCAGGCTGAAACTGAAGGTACTGCCGGAATCGGCCTCCGACTGGCACCAGATCTGGCCGTGCAGCTTGCGCACCAGCGTCTTGACGTAGGCCAGCCCCATCCCCTCTCCCTGCACGTCCTGCCGCCCCGCCCTTCTGAAGATCTCGAAGATCTTCGCCTGGTCGTCCTTCGCTATCCCCCTGCCGTTGTCGCGGATATGGACGGTGACGGCGGATGTGGAGGTCTCGGCAAAAACCGACAGCTCCCCCGGCCGTGACCGGTCGAGGTACTTGACCGCGTTGTCCAGGAGGTTCCCGACGATCTGCTCGATGGCGATCCTGTCCCCTTTTATCACCGGAAGAGCGCCGACGGTGACCGTCGCCTTCCGCTCCTCGATCTGGTGCGACATGCTCTTCAGGATGGAATCGACCATGTCCCTCAACTGCACCGGCTCGTTTTTGATTTCCAGGTGGCCGATGCGGGAGAGTTTCAGGACGGAGTTGATCAGCCTGTCCATCCTGACCACCGAGCCGTTGATGAAGTCGAGCGCCTCGGGGATGTCCTGCTCGAAGACCGCACTCATCCGCGTCTTTTCGCCCGGATCAAGGCTGCAGCACTGTTTATTGAAAGCGCCGTAGAGGTCGTCGATGCAGCTGTTCAGTTCGGCCGCGAACCCCTTGATATTGACCAGCGGTGCACGGAGGTCGTGGGAGATGATGTAGGCGAAGCTCCTGAGCTCCGCGTTGGTCTCCTCGAGTTCCGCCGCGAAGTTTTTCAGCTGTTGCTCCGCCCTCTTCCTCTTGGTGATATCCTCGGCGCTGATCACCATGCCGGCCCGGTGGCCATTCTGGCTGAAGGGTGCGGCGCCGCAGCTGATCTCGATCAACTGGCCGTTCTTGGTCATCAGCTGCGTCTCGAAGACTACGCTCGCCACCTGGCCGGAGGAGATCTTCTCCAGTTCTTCCCGCACCTGCTCCAGCGCTTTCCCGGAGAAGAGGTCGAGGAACTGACTCTCCTCCAGTTCCGTCTGGGAGTAGCCGGAAATCTCCTGCGTGCGCCGGTTGGCGAGCCACATCCCGCCCCAGACGTTGAGCACGATGATGGCATTGGTGCTGCTCTCCATCACCGTGTTCAGGAAGGAGTTGGCGTCTTCCAGCTTGTTCTGGGCCGTGATGATGGCCCGGTACGGGAGGAGCCGGAAGACCAGCAACCCGGCCAGGAGCCCGAAGAGGGTGGTGAATATGGTCCTGGCGACCAGGGGCCGCAGCGAGCGGGTGATCTCGATCCTTCCCACCGGTACGCCGGCGTCCATCAGCTCGTTGGAACGCCGCACGCACGGGGCCGGGAGGTCGCCGGAGCTTTCGGCCACCATCTCTCCCTTGGCATCGAAGATGCGCCGGGTCTCGGGGGAGCCGCCACGGGGCCGGCGGGCCAGGAGTTCCTCCAGCCGGACCTGCTCGAACTTCCACAGCAGCGGGTTGGCGCTGACGATGCCGGAAACCAGTCGGGCATTGATCTCCGCCTCCGCCTCCAGGCTCCCCACAATGAACTGGTAGGAGATTAGGAAGTACCCTGCCGGAATGGCGAGGGCCAGGATGACCGACATCGTGACGGCCAACCGGGTGGTGATCCTGGAGAGCGCAGGCTTCTCGTTCATCTGGTTAGCGTCCTTTTCCACCGCCGGTGGCTATGTTGCCGACCTTGGCCAGCATGGCGCGCCCCTTGGCGGACATGACGAACTCGGCGAACTGGCGGGCAGCCGCAGACGTTTTCGGAGTGGTGATCAGGTAGTGCGGTTTGACCAGCTGGTACTTGCCATCGGCCAGGGCCTTGACGGACGGTTTGACACCGTTGAAAGAGAAGACGTGGACGCCCCTCTTCTCGGTGATGATTTCGGCCAGGGTGGAGGGACCGACCGCGCCGGGGGTCTTGGTGATTGCCTCGTCGCAGTCCTGGTCGGTGACGGCGTAGATCATCCCGGGGCGTGACGAAGCGGTCTTGGCGGCCTCGGCCAGGGCCGGCGAGATGGCCTTGATGATCTTGGTGTCGGTGTCGCCGTCAGGCCTCAACACCAGCCGGATCTGCGAGCCGTCCGGCCACTTGAGGAGCTGGCCCTGGTACATCTTCTCCAGCTCGGCGGAGGAGAGGTTCTCCTTGGTCACGCTCTTGTTGGCGGCGAAGACGAAGGGGGTCCTGGCGTACTCCTGCATGGTCGCTCCGGCCTTCTGCTCCTCGGGCTTCAGGGCTCTGCCGCTTACGGCCAGGTCGAGCGAGCCGGCCAGGAGAGCCTTGATGCCCCCCGAGCTCCCCAGGCTGGAGAAAATTTCGATCTTCGTGCCGGGATGGCTTTCCTCGAAGGCCTTGGCCAAAAGCCTCATCCCTCCCAGACCGGAACCTGCGCCGCCGACCCTGACCGTCTCAGCCTGCGCCATACCGCCACAGAAGAGACCGGCGGCGACCGCCAGCAACAATGCTGCACCCCTGCTCCTGATAAATTGTCTCCTCACCGTGCTTCCTCCCTCGGACCTTGTATATTCTCAGCTGTAGAACTGATACTTGTTGCGTCCCGACTTCTTGGACCTGTACATCGCCTGGTCCGCCTTTACCTGCAACTCCTCGCTTTTGCCGTCATCCGGATAGAGGCTTATGCCGATGCTGGCAGCGATGCGGCACTCCTCGCCCTGGATGATGTAGGGGGTGTTGATCGCCTCACCCAGCCTCTCCGCCATCGTGGCCACATCACCTCTCTCCTCGATCCGGGAGAGGATGACCACGAACTCGTCTCCCCCCATCCGCGCCACCGTGTCCGACTGCCTCACGCAGGAAACCAGCCGCTGGGCGACCTCCTTGAGCAGCAGGTCGCCGAAATAATGGCCCAGCCTGTCGTTGGTCTCCTTGAAGCGGTCCAGGTCTATGAAGAGCATGGCAAACTTGAAGCTGTGGTTCGCGGCCTGCAACATCAGCCGGTTCAGGCGGTCGAACAGGAGAGCGCGGTTGGGAAGGCCGGTCAGGGGATCGTAGCTCGCCATCCACTCGAGCCGGCGCTCGGAAGCCTTGCGGTCGCTGATGTCGCGGAAGATGGTCTGGAAAGCGGGGCGGCCGTCCCCGCCAAAGCGCAGCGCCGTCATCTCCACGTCAATCTCAGACCCGTCACAGCGCAGCATCTTCTGCTCCTTCCAGGGCAAGACCGCGTCGGACTCCTCCAGGAGCCTGAGACTCACGGCGAAGAGCTGGTGGTGGTCGGGATGGATGAAATCGAGCACCTCTCGCCCGAGCAGTTCCTCACATGACCGGGCACCGAGGGTCTCGGCGCCGGCAGGATTGATGAACTCGAATTTGCCTCGGGAATGGACCGAGATGCCGTCGGGGGAGAGCTGCACCAGCCTGCGGTAGCGCTCTTCGCTCTCCCTGGCCTCATTGAGGATGGCCTCGCGCTCCTCGATGAGGCGGGCACGCTCGCGCACCTGCTCGACCATGATGGGCAGGAGCTCCAGGTAACCGCGGTCGAGATCCTTGACCAGGTAGTCGGCGGCGCCAAGCTTCATGGCATCGACGGCGATCTGCTCGTTGCCGTCGCCTGTCAGCATGATGACCGGGGGAGCGTTCTCGATGTCGGCCAAGTGGCGCATGACTTCGATCCCGCCCATGACCGGCATGTTGTAGTCGATCACCGCCACGGTGTAGAAGCACTCCCGCAGCATCGAGAGCCCCTCTTCGCCGTTGCAGGCGACGTCGACCTCGTAGCCGCGGCGCTCCAGGTGGCGTTTGAGCAACCTCGCCAGTCCCAGGTCGTCTTCCATGTAGATAATGCGTGTAGGTACGGTATCGGTCATTACTGGTACAGTCACCACCCGTGCAGTATTAGGTATGCTCAAGGGCACCATATGGAAACGCCTTCGCACGCCATTGTGTTACTGCTCTATCGGCATGAATTTGAAGTAACTGTAGAGTTAATTTCACCGGAGAATGCTAGGAACCGGTCCAATCAACGGTTGGTCTGCGATAACAACAATAAACAAATTACAGGAAATTAATACAATATATTGAGCAAGTACAGCAGGTAAGAGAGGAAGCCATCTTGCTTATTGAAGATGGCTTCCTTTAAGAAAAGATTTATGGCGGGGATACTACATTATTTTAACTAAAATATAAACACCAGATTGAGAAGCAGGAGAGCTAAACCACGCGGATGATGAATTCCGGGCAGGCGGCACCGCAATAGCCGCACAGGATGCAGACCTCCTCGTCTACGCAGGCCTTGCCGTCGACAAGGTCGAGGGCGTTGTTGGTGCAGGCCGGGACGCAGGCGCCGCATCCCTTGCAGAAGGCCTGCATGATGCGCAGCTTGCGCCTTCTTCCTTCCAGTTGATCCCAGAGTTGCGCCTCGGTCAAGCCGCTTTCGAAGAGGGCGAGGTTCCCGTCTATCTCCGGTTCGGAGAGCATTCCGATGGCGATACCGTGGACGCCGGAGAGGCCCATGACGAAGCGCAGGCTTTCCCGGGCGCTGGAGATCAGGTTGCCGCCGGCCAGGGCCTTCATGGCATAGACACCCTTCCCCGCAGCGGCGCAGTCGGCAATGGCGGCAGCCATCTCCTCCTTCGTGCCGTCGATGATCCCCATGCCGGTCCGGTTGATCAGCGGGTGGATGACCTCGATCTCGGGATGGGCGGCAGCCTTGGCAATGGCGCTGACAAAATGCGAGGAGAGGCCGACGTGACGGATCTTTCCTTCCTCCTTCATCCGGACCAGTTCCTCGATGACCTCGGCCCGGTCGGTGAAGGGGTCAGCCACCCTGGCGCCGTGCAGATGGACAATGTCGAGCCTCTCCAGGTCCAGTTCCTTCAGGGCACGCTCCACGTGGGCGCGGGCCAGTTCCGCGTTATTTGCGTGGGTCTTGGTGGCGATGAAGGCCTCGCCGGTGAAGCCGGCAAGGGCGTGGCGGATATGCGCGTAGGTCTGGTACATCTCGGCCGTATCCAGGAGGTTCACCCCGCGCTCCAAGGCATAACGGATCAGCCGCCCCCCCTCCCCGGGGGAAACGGCAGCCTGCAACGGGCCAAGGGGAAGCGTGCCGTAGACCAGCGGATTGACGCTAAGCCCGGTGGCGCCCAAAGTTACATTCTTCATAACATCTCCCATTTCGTAATTGTTCGGCTGGAAAGGCCTCACCACAGAGGAACACAGAGGAACACAGAGGAAAACCTACTGCGGACACGGCTCTTGATCATTCAAAGCTAGATTGTGCCGATCGCGCATTACAACGGGAGCAACCCGCCTACTGCGGACACGGCTCTTGATCATTCAAAGCTAGGGCTATTCTTCAAAGTTACCTAGGCAAACAGCACGTCCCTCCCCGCAGACGTCCCCCCCTTGTCAAAGAGCCGCACACGTCCCCCCCTTGTCAAAGGGGGGACAGGGGGGATTCGCCTTTGTCGGACCGGTTCCATAATGGCCCCAGCCCTCACCCCTGCCCCTCTCCCGTAGGGCGAGGGGTAAATGGACCTTCACCAGCACCACGGAGGCTATGCGCCCAGGAACTGTGACACCATTCACCATTCACCATTCACCATTCAACAGCGTGCCGTCCACCGCGGCTGCTTCCAGACGTCCCCCCCTTGTCAAAGGGGGGACAGGGGGGATTTGCCGTGTGAGGGGCATCGTTGCTGCGGTTCGCGCCCGGGAGGGCGCTCCTACGAAAGGGAGAGCCGGCACCGCATGGCTTACGTCCCTCACCCCCTTCTCCGTAGGACGAGGGGCAGACGAACGCTTAGTAATGCGGCGGGGGCTCTTCCTCGGAAGACGTCTTGTTCTGCGAAGTCATCATTCCGCTGAGGTGCTCCTTGAGGATCTTCAGTTCCAGGGTCAGTCGGTCGATGCTGGTCTGATGAAGCGTAACCACCTCGTTCAACTGGTCTATGACATGCCCCTGGTGCATTATTAGCATCTCCATATCTGTCAGACGCTGCTCCATGGTCGGTTATCTCCTTTGTGGTGATTGTTATCACCGAAATATGTATCCATTACTTTACCGCCACTAACACAATGAGAGTATCTGCTGCCACGGTCAGACAGTTATACCAAGCATATCAAGGAAATTCTAACTCCATTCCCCTTCATCTCCAAGATAAAAAACTTCAAAAACCTGCCCGTTTCTGCTAATTTCTCTGTTCCGCAGCAAAAATGGAAGGCAAAACCAGGACGGAGGCAACGAATGCCGGAAACGCCGAAATCAACCAGCGAACGTCACATCGAAACCATCATGCAACGGGTGGAGCCGGGATCCGAGCGCTACGAGGTACTCGACAAGGCCAAGCGCTTCAAGTCCTCGTGGGTCGAACTCGGGGAGAAACTGCTGGATGTCAGCAGAAAGGGCCACTTCCGGGAGTGGGGCTATCAAAGCTTCGAGGAATATTGCGTCCAGGAGATCAGGATCAAGCGCGGAACCGCCGAGAAACTGACCACGGCCTACCGCTTCATGGAGAAGGAAGAGCCGCAGCTTCTGCAAGCACGGGAAGAATTGAAGCCGCTGCCGGACTACCGCTCCATCGACCTGTTGCGCAAGGCCAAGGAGGAGAAGGGGTTCACCGAGGAAGAGTATGTCGACCTGAGGAATAGCGTGGTCGAAGAGGAGCGCAGCCACCCGACGGTATTGAAGAAGTACAAGGAGGTAGCCGCGCTGCGCGAGGAGGTGAACCCGCTGGCTCCGCTCAAGGCGAGCGTATCCGCCGCGAGGCGGCTGGAGTCGGCATTGCGGAACCTGCCTGACGCCCCGGGAGTCTATCTACAGCAGTTGGGCGAGATGATCGCGCACCTGGAGGAAGAGCTGGAGGCCCTGAGTCTGACCCATACCGGCGAGGCGGGCGCCATGCGGGAGATCTAGCATCTGCAAGCCCCCCAGCCCCCTCCCGCTTGCGCGCCAGCGTGCTACAGCGCGCAGGCCCGTCAAGGGAGGGGGGGAGTCCCCTTAGCCCTTAGCCCTTAGCCCTTAGCCCTTAGCCCTTAGCCTTACCTATAATTATCGTAAAAGAGCTTCGCGGTCACCACCAGCACCGAGGAGATGAAGACCGGCCTTACCAGGCTGGTCCCTTTCTTGATCACCAATCTGGCGCCGACCCTGGCACCGCACGCCTGCCCTGCCCCCATCAGCAATCCAGCCACCATCACCACATGCCCGCCGGCGATGAAGAGCACCAGCGAAACGATGTTGCTCACGAAGTTGAAGACCTTGGTGTAGCCGGTCCCCTTACGCATGTCGAAGCCGAGCCCAAGCATGATGGCGATGACCCAGAAAGAGCCGGTGCCCGGTCCGAGGAAGCCGTCGTAAAACCCCAGCAAGAGCCCGAAGGTCGCGTAGAAGGCTCCCTTTTTCATCCTGGGATGCACCTCTTCCGCGCCAAGCTTAGGGGTGAAGATGGTATAGCAGAGGATGAGAAGAAGCAGGAACGGGATGGCGCGCTTGAGAAAACCGGGGTCGATCTGCTGGACGGTGTAGGAGCCCAGAATCGCCCCGATTGCCGTCCAGACGATCCCCGCCAGCGCCTCGCGCAGATCCACGGTACCGGCCCTGACGAAATGGGCCATGGCGCTGAAGGAGCCGAAACTGGCCTGCAGTTTGTTGGTCCCGAGAGCGGCCTGGGGGGGGAGCCCCATGCCGAGGAGTACGGGGATGGTGATCAGCCCTCCCCCACCGGCTATGGAGTCGATGAGGCCTGCGAGGGCGCCGGTGAGAAAGAGGAGGGGAAGCATTGCTGGTGAAAGATGCATCATTTGACCTCTGCAGGCTTGCCAGGAGCCTTGCCTTTACTTGATATGTAAGCCCGAAGAGTGGCTTGGGCGATGGAAACCATCAGCGGGATCTCCCTGAAGGGGATCGTTTCATCGGCGACGGCCTGGGCGAGGTGGTAGATGCGATGCCACTTGACCGGAGGCCTGGATGACGATTTCAGCCACAACGCCGTCACCACCAGCCGCTCCAGCCAATAGCCCCGCCGCTTCTCCAGCACGCCGAGGATGCGGTCGGTTGCTGCCGCGGAATCGATCGCCTTACCTCTACCTCGTGCGGCCTCGACCTCACGGTCAACCGCCTCGTCATGCTCATGCCACCTGTTAAGCAGTGGCGACTCGGCATAAAGAGCACAGGAAAGCTCGACGGAGTCGCGATATTCCCGCTCTTCGAGGAGCTTCGGATCATGCGAGGCCAGCTCCTCTTGCAGCAGCAGGAGTTCCCTCGCGGCGTCCAAAGTAATGATCCGCCAACGGTCCCGCCCGAGGAGTTCGGCTATCCGCACCAGCCAATGGCTGGGAACCTTGCCGGCGCGGGCCCCGTCCGCCAGGGCGTTGCAGACCCGCAGGTCAAGATGCTCCGCCGAGGACTCGAGGAAGGAAGGATCATTCCTGAGGAGTTTGACGATATCGTCCACTTGGTACTGGGACTTCAGCGGCACCACGAAGGAGTTGACAACACCTTCCTCCTGCTTGAGGACGATCGTGCACCTGGCGAAGGCTTGGCCATCGGGGACCAGGACCTGGAAGGACTGTTCCCCCACGGGGTCGATGGACGAAGCATACACCGTCGTCGAGGGGAGCCTCTTGATCGGCGCGCACTCCACCCTGGCCTTCCGTGCACTGGCGATCCCCCGGTCCACATCCCTCCTGACCTCGTTCTCGAACCAGTTGCGGGAGATGATCAACCGGCGCAGGGTCTCCCCGCTGATCCGACGGCCGTCGATGGTCGAGAGTATCCTCGATACCCCCAGGCGCACCCCGGAGTCGTGATGAAAGAGCATCAGTGCCGCCGCATCGCGCAGCAGAGGGTCTTCCGCCTCGAACATCTCGCCGATCAGCGCGGTCTGGATGCCGGTATCGCTCAGGGTGAAGAGGTCGAGCAACTCCTGGACACCTTCGAAGGGCGAGGTGACACCGATCGATTGAAAGCTTCTGGAGATCCCCGTCAGCACGTCTTCAGCCGGCAGATCGTGCAGATCCGTGCGCGCGCCGCAGGAGGCAAGCGTCAAGGGATTCGATTCCCGGAGCACGGGGAGGATGTCGACCCTGCTCTGTACCAGGATATTGGTCACGGCGGCGCAGAGATCGGGGTCCTCGTTCTCCGCGTAGATATGCCGGGCAAGGGCCTTTTGCACGATCTCCATCGACCTCCTGGCCCTGACGTTGCCAACCTCGACCTCCTCGTCCAGGAGATCCAGCGTGTCGAAAAGGAGCCTCAGCGCCCCCTGGATCTGCTCGTCCGGTTGCGGCGACTGTTGGTAAAGTGCCGGCAGAAGTGAAGCCAGCTCCTCCCCCGCCCCCATGTCAGCGAGCAGGAACTTCCGCAGGTCGTCCTGGAGCCGGATGATAGCGGAAGAGTGACCGGCGGCCCCCGCTTCGACGTAGCGTGAAACAAAGGAGGCCACCGTCTCAGGCTTGGGCGGTCTGACCTCTGGCGACGCGGCTGCGGGTCTCCCCTTTGGTCCAGTGGACGCTCCCGGAGAGGGGCGCCCCTTCTGCAGGGTTCTTAGCGACTCCTCTATTTCCGCTGCCAGGTCAGGCGGCGCCGTCGCCTGATAGACCAGGGTCCCCGGTTTCGGAAATCGTTTCCCCGCGTACGTCTTCACCTCCGACTTCTCCCGAACCGCCACGTAGTGCCGGTACAAAATCTCGATATATTGAGGCCCTGCGTTGAGGTACTTCACGAAAAGCTCGAGGAGGTCCGGCGCGTAGGGGCCCTGCCGTTTCGAATTCTCCAGATAGGGTCCGGCAAAAGGACCGTGCTGGTCGAAGCCGAAGCTGACGAAGGCTTTAGGCTTCATCTTCTCGTTGACCACCTGCAGCATCACGCGGCGACAGTCGCATCCGCGCTCGATGCAGTAGTACTCCAGGAAACGGTAAGTCCCCTTCGGGATCCTGCCGCTCTTCCGCGGCAGCGTCAGGGTCATAACCGGCTCGGGGTTCTGAATCAGGTCAAGGTAGGACACAAGCTCCATCGGCGCACCTCGGTGACAGCGGATTGGCCCTGATACAGTCAAACATGGTCGCGCTACTCTATGAGCGTTTCAGCAGGGAGTCAAGAAGTTGAGATCCCCTCCCCCTCCGGGGAGGGGCAGGGTGAGGGGGTCGGCAGAGGGCTCACTGCTCGGACTTCGCAACTTCCCTCGCCCGCGCTGCGGGCGCCCTCTCCGAGGGGAGAGGGGATAGGGCTGGATGCAGGAGTCGGGGGGAATAGATCGGGAGAATCAGCCTCTCGCGGCGTCGAGCGCCAGGATCGCTGCGGCTGCGGCGGGAAGATCCGGATAGAGCTCGACTCCGGCAGGGCGTCGCTCGGCATGGGCGGCCCCGTAACCGGTCAGGACCATGAGAGAGGTACATCCGGCGTTGATCCCGGCCTCTATATCTCCCAGCTTGTCGCCCACCATGAAGGAGGCGGAGAGGTCGATGTCCAGGTCCCCGGCGGCCTGCTGCAACATGCCGGGGAGCGGCTTTCTGCAGGCGCACTCCTTGAGGTAATCTCCCTTGGCGTGCTCGGGGTGATGGGGACAGAAATAGCAGGCATCGATGGCGGCCCCGTAACCGGCCAACTCCTCGTGCATGTGCCGATGGATCGACTCCAGGGCGGCCTCGTCGTAGAGGCCCCGTCCGATCCCCGACTGGTTGGTTACCACCACCAGCAGGAAACCGGCGTCCTTAAGACGCTTCAAGGCGGCGGGAACACCGGGAATGAACTCGAACTCCTCGGTCTTGCAGAGGTATTGCACCTCGACGTTTATGGTACCGTCCCTGTCCATGAAGACGGCTTTTCTCTTTGCCATGCTGTCAGCTCTCTTTTCATCAGGCGGCGAAAAGGTTTTTTTCGACCAGATCGCAGATGATGTGGATGATGGTGATGTGACCTTCCTGGACCCGGGGGGTGTCGTTGCAGGTAACGACCAGGGGAAGCTCGGCGACCTTCTTGATGGTCCCGCCATCCTTGCCTAGCAGCGCGACCGTCCGGCACCCTTTACCGGCAGCTGCTTCCAGGGCGAGCTGGACGTTGGGGGAGTTGCCGCTGGTGGAGATGCCGATGACCACGTCGCCGGCCTGGGCCAGGGCCTCCACCTGGCGGGAGAAGACCCGGTCGAAACCGTAATCATTGCCGATGGCGGTAAGGATGGAGGTGTCGGTGGTGAGGGCGATGGCGGGAAGGGCCGGCCGCTCCAGCTTGAAGCGCCCGACGATCTCGGCGGCGAAATGCTGGGCGTCGGCCGCGGAGCCGCCGTTACCCATGACCAGGACTTTTTTTCCATCGCGCAAGGCAGCAGTGAGCAGAGAGACCGTCTGCTCAATTGCGGGGGAAAGCTCCTTCTCGATGACCGACATCACATCGCAGTGACTTCTCAGCTGCGACCTTATCTCTGCTAACATCAACCCTCCCTGCTCTCGATATGGCTTACCTGCCGAAAGTTACCAGAACCTGCTCCTGGAAGCTCCGGCGTCGACCGGAAAACGGCCAACCTGAAACCTGATTAGTACCATTCTTCCGCCAGCTTCCAAAACTGTCATTCCCGAAGCGATTCTGATCGGGAATCCAGCTCCTAAACGACGTGAAATCTGGATCCCCGATAAGGGCATTCGGGGAGGACAATCTCATAGCGGAAGATTAGCGCTTCAGTACCTGAAATGCCCGGAACCGGGAACCTGGAGCCGTTTGTAGTTTTACGCGTAGTGACTCTGGATCCGCTCGCTTAGCTCGGTGAAGGAGAGGTAGGACGGGCTCCAGGGAAAGGCGATGCCGTCTACGGCGGTGACGGGAAGAGTTCCGGGGGTGCTGGCGGCAATTCGTTCGAAGATGTGCCTGCGGTTCATGTCCAGGGCCAGGCGCGGCAGCGGCACCAGCCTGACGTTCTCGTGCAGGTTCCCCAGTCCCGCGAGGAGCGCGGCCTTGTAGAGCACCATGGGGACCAGGACGTGGAAGCTGTCCCCGCGGCGTGCTCCCTTCACCATCACCTCCAGCTTCTGGCACAGGAGGGCCCTCTCGACCCCCTTGGGGACATGGACCACGTAATTGCTCCCCTCCCCCCAGCGTTCCCTGAAGATGGCCAAGCTCCGCTCCAGGTTCTCCTTGCGCCTGCGCACCGAGCCAAGAGCCACGTCCTCCTGGAAGGCCAGCGCGGGGCCGGGCACCCGGAAGGTGAGCAACCCCTTGGCGCAGGCGCGGCGGGTGTAGTCCCTCTGGCACCACAGACCGCCATCCAAACCCTCGTCAAGGCCGCCGATCTCCTGGTACGCCTTCCTGGTGATGACCATGGCGGCAAAGGAACCGTGGTCGACCTCCATCGGGCCGGTGCACTCGTTCTCGGCAGACTCGAGGCAGGGAACGAGAATCCCGGCCTCTGGATGGGCGGAGCCGAAGGCCAGGAGCGGCTCGAACCAACCGGCGCAGACCGCGGTGGTGCTGCGGATCAGCGCCAGATACGGGGCCTCCGACCTCTGCAGGCCCCGGTTGGCCGCCCTGACGAAGCCTATATTGCTGTCGTCGCGCATCAGCAGCGCCCGATCGTCCAGCCCGTCGGCAAATTCCTGAAGGAGCCTCTCGGTGTCGCGATCGCTGCCGCAGTCATACATGATTAAGCGCGCGTTTGGCGTGTTATTGATCAGGTTGACCAGGCAGTTGCGCGTTTCATTGGGCTTGTTCCAGACAGGTATGACGACGTCTATGTCAATAGCATCTTGCATGATGCTCCCTAGGTCCAGTTGCCGCTCCGGATGTTGTGTGGTTTACGAGCTTACGGCGACGTTGCGCAGCAGGGCCAGCTCGTCGAGCACCTTCCCGGAGCCGAGCACGACGCAGGAGAGGGGATCCTCGGCGGTCACCACCGGCAGGCCGGTCTCCTCGCGCAGCAGCACGTCAAGGTGGCGCAGCAGCGCTCCGCCGCCTGCCAGCACGATCCCCTTGTCCACCAGGTCGGCGGCCAGTTCGGGCGGGGTCCGCTCCAGGCAGTTGCGCACCGCGTCCACGATGGCGGTCACCGGCTCGGAGAGGGCCTCGCGGATCTCGTTGGAATCGATCTCGGTGGTCTTGGGGATGCCGGAGACCAGGTCGCGCCCCTTGACCTCCATGTGGACCACCTCGTTCCCCGGGTAGGCCTCGCCGATCTCGATCTTGATCAGTTCGGCCATCCTGTCGCCGATCAGCAGGTTGTACTTCCTCTTGATGTACTGGACGATGGCCTCGTCCATCTTGTCGCCACCGACGCGGACGCTCTTGGTGTAGACGATGCCGGCCAGGGAGATGACCGCGACCTCGGTGGTGCCGCCGCCGATATCGACGATCATGTTGCCGGAGGCCTCGGTGATGGGGAGCCCGGCGCCGATCGCAGCCGCCATCGGCTCCTCGATCAGGTAGACCTCACGCGCGCCTGCCGACTCGGCCGACTCCTTGACCGCCCTCTTTTCCACCTGGGTGATCCCGGAGGGGACGCAGATCACGATCCTGGGGCGGACCAGGGTCTTGCGATTGTGCACCTTGTGGATGAAGTAGCGCAGCATCTCCTCGGTGATGTCGAAGTCGGCGATGACGCCGTCCTTCATGGGGCGGATGGCCGTGATGGAACCGGGGGTGCGCCCCAGCATCTTCTTGGCCTCCATGCCGACCGCCAGCACCTTCTGCTGCCCGGTGCTCTGCACCTTCTGCACCGCCACCACGGACGGCTCCCTTACCACGATCCCCTTCCCCTTCAGGTAAACGAGAGTGTTGGCGGTGCCGAGGTCTATGGCCAGGTCATTGGAAAACATGCCGAAAAGGGCATCGAAAATCTTGAGCATCTCTTACTCCTTTGTTTATCACTTCGGGCGTAGCGCACCTGACAAAGGGAAAAATATAGCAAAGTGTTCGCACCCTTGCAACAAAGAAAAGGGGCCGGGACACCTTTTACGACTCTCAGCAAGACCGGCCGCCATCCTCATTCTCCTGTTGCTTTTGCTATTAGATTATATTATTATTCGCCACTCTTGTCCTAATGTAATGCCCATACCTTCCCTACAAAGGAGTCCACACTGCAATGCTTGGCATAATGAGAAAGTACAAAGAGTCAATTGTTATAAAGATAGTCTTCGTGGTAATCGTGCTTTCTTTCATAGGGACCATCTTCCTGGTCTGGGGTAGAGGTGGTGACAAGCAGGGGGGCCCCTCCGGCTATGCGGCCAAGGTCGACGGCACCAAGATAAGCCTGGACGAATTCCAGAGCAGCTACTACCGCACGCGCTCCATGTACGAGCAGATCTACGGCCGCTCCCTTACCCCGGAGATGGAGAAGCAGATGGGGATCAAGAAGCTCACCGTCGACACCCTGGTTGACAACCTCCTGATCCGCAAAGAGGCCAAGCGGATGGGGATCAAGGTCAGCAAGGACGAGGTCGCCGCCGAAATCGCCAAGGTTCCGGCCTTCCAGAAGGACGGCCAGTTCAACTTCGATCAGTACCAGCAGACCCTGAAAGCCAACAGGATGACCCCGGCGGCCTTCGAGGATGCCCAGGAGGAAGATCTCCTGGTGCAGAAGGCCAAGAAGAAGATCACCGATTCCGCCAAGGTCACCGACCAGGAGATCCTGGATGCCTACAAGAAGCAAAACGACAAGGTCGACCTGCAGTACGTCACCTTCTCCCCTGCCGACGTCAAGGGTGGGATCAAGCTCACCGACCAGGAGCTGACCAGCTACCTCCAGGACCACCAGAACGAGTTCAAGACCCCGGAGCAGATCAGCATCGCCTACGCCATCGTCTCTCCCGCGCAGGTCGCCTCCCAGGTGACGGTCACCTCCGAGGAGGCCCAGACCTACTACCAGAAGAACATCGACCGCTACCAGGGAAAGGGTGGTATACTCCCCTTTGCCGAAGTGAAGGACAAGGCCACCGCCGACGCCCAGAAGCAGAAGGCCGCCAAAGAGGCCTTCGAGAAGGCGGCCGACGCGGTCAACAAGTTCCGCGCCCAGGCTGACCTCAACGCGGCGGCATCCGCGCTCGGCGCGAAGGTCGAAAAGACCCCCCTCTTCACCACCCAGGCTCCGGCCGCATCCATCGCAGGGGAAACCGCCCTGGTCTCCCGCGCCTTCGCCCTCAAGCAGGGTGAACTCGGAGGACCGGTCGAGACCTCCAAAGGGATCTACCTCGTGAAGGTGCTGGAGCGTAAACCGGCCGCCGTGCCGCCGCTGGCCGAGATCAGGGGCGCCGTGGAGCAGAGGGCGGTCCAGGCCAAGGCAGCCGACCTGGCCAAGAAGAGGGCCGAGGAGGCACTGGCCCAGCTGGCGAAGGGCGGAGTCCAGACCAAGGATACCGGGGCCTTCGGCTACGCTCCGCAGGGGAACATCCCGACCGTCGGCACCTCGCCGGAGCTGATGGAAACCGCCTTCACCCTGACCCAGGCGGCCCCGGTGGCCAAGAACGTGGTCAAGGTCGGGGACCGCTGGTACGCAGTGAAGCTCAAGAACAGGATCGAGGGTCCGACCGCGAATCTCGCCAAGGAGAAGGAAACGATCAGGCAGAACCTCGTGCCCAAGAAACAGCAGGAGGCGCTGGACAAGTGGCTGAAGGAGCTCCGCGCCAAGGCCAAGATCGAGATCAACCCGGCTGTCATCGCCGATTAACGGCACCTTTCGAGAAGCTCATACCGGGCCTGTCGAGCTCGTCAAGGGGTTTCGGCAGTAACTGACATAAGACATGGTTATCAGGTGGAAGGTGGAGGGTACGTTCACGTGCTCTTCACCTTTCACTTTTCACGCTAAACCGATTGAAAAGGAGAAAAGATTATGACCAAGCCGGTGCTTACCACGGATTTCCCGGGACTGAAGCTGGCAGCCCGAGGCAAAGTGCGTGACATCTATGACCTTGGGGACGCACTTCTCATCGTCACCACCGACCGGATATCAGCCTTTGACGTCATCATGAACGAGGGCATTCCCAACAAGGGGTACGTACTGACCCAGATCTCGGCCTTCTGGTTCCGCCAGATGGAAGACATCATCAAGAACCACATCATCTCCACCGACGTCGCCGACTTCCCCAAGGAGTGCCAGCCCTACGCCGAGACCCTGGCCGGCCGCTCCATGCTGGTGAAGAAGGCCGCCCCCCTTCCGGCCGAGTGCATCGTGCGCGGCTATATCTCCGGAAGCGGCTGGAAGGACTACCAGCAGACAGGCTCCATCTGCGGCATCAAGCTCCCCGAGGGGCTCAAGGAATCGGACCGCCTCCCGCAGCCGATCTTCACCCCCTCCACCAAGGCCGAGCTCGGCACCCATGACGAGAACATCTCCTTCGAGACCATGGCCAAGCTCTGCGGCCAGGAGACTGCCGAGAGGGTGCGCGACGTAACGCTGAAGATCTACCAGAAGGCCCGCGACATCGCCGACACCAAGGGGATCATCATCGCCGACACCAAGTTCGAATACGGCATCTACGAGGGCGAGCTGATCATCATCGACGAGTGCATGACCCCGGACTCCAGCCGCTTCTGGCCCAAGGAGAGCTACCAGCCGGGTGGCCCCCAGCCCTCCTTCGACAAGCAGTTCCTGAGGGACTACCTGGAGACCCTGGACTGGAACAAGACAGCTCCCGCCCCGCCGCTGCCGGACGAGATCGTGCAGAAGACCGCCGAGAAGTACATGGAGGCGCTGGTGAAGCTTACCGGCAAGGGAATCTAGCCGTTGCTACAAGAGGCCCCGCCCCCTCCGGGGGTGGGGCCTTTTTTTATTCCGAGGAAAATATGCTCAGCCACCTGTTGATCGCCAGCCTGATCCTCTCCGCCACCGCCGCTTCACCCAGCGGCACCCCCTCCGCGACGCCCGCCGGGAAATCAGTCGGGGCATCCGCCGGGAAACCCGCGACGGCTTCCGAAGTACCGGTCGGCCGCTTCAGCGCTTCGGAGCTTGGCGGCTGGACCGACAAATCGTACAAGGGGAAGACCAGCTACGCCCTCGAAGACGGGAAGCTCAAGGCCCACGCGGTGAAGGCGGGCTCCGGCAAGATCAAGAAGATCACCGTCGATACCAGGAAGTATCCCGTCCTGACCTGGAGCTGGAAGATCGACCACACCCTGAAGCGCGAGGACATCAAGCTGAAAAGCGGGGATGACTTCGCGGCCAGGATCTACGTGATCTTCCCGCGCCCCTTCTGGAGGATGCGCGCCATCAACTACGTCTGGTCCGCGAAGATGCCCAAGGGGAGCGAGGTGCCGAGCCCGTACACGTCCAACTCGGTTATTATGGCGGTGGAGAGCGGTGACGAGAAGGTCGGGAAGTGGGTCAGTGAAGAGCGGAACGTTCACGAGGACTACAAGAGGATCTTCGGAGAAGAGCCCCCCCTATTGGGGGGGATTGCCATTATGACCGATACCGACGACACCCAGGACGAGGCCACCGCGTGGTACGGCGACATCACCCTGCGGGTGCCCTGAGTGCCTAACCTACCATCTTCATAAGCCGCTTGCGCTGCTTCTCCAGGCGGTCCTCGCTCTCCTCGAAGGCCCTGATGAGACCCTTCTTGGCGCTGTAGGCCATCCCCTTGCTCCTGCCGAAGAGATCGGCCGCCCGGTCGCCCACCGCCTCGGCCATGTCGGCCACCTGCTCCGAAAAGTCCTCCACCGCCTCCATCGCGTCCTCGGTCCTTCTGCGGGCCTTCTTGGCGTAGCGCTGGATCCCCTTGCGGGTCCTCTCGCCGCTCTGCGGCGCGTACATGAGGGCTACCGCGGCGCCGACCAGGCCGCCGACCAGCAACATCATGGCTCCCAACATTGCGTTGTTTTCTTCCCTTTCTCTTTGTGCCATAACCCGTCCTCCTTTCCCGTGTGCGGTGATTTGAACTGCCATAATAGTACCCCAAGGGCTTCATTTGCCAAGGAAAGTCTTTATTGGCTTGGCACGGGGAGGACGAACCGTGTATAGTTGGGACATCATTATAATGAGAGAGGATCGCCATGGAGCAAAGATATGACGTAATCATCGTGGGGGGAGGTCCCGGCGGGGTAGCCGCAGCCTACCTGTGCCACAAGAGCGGACTCTCCCACCTGCTGATCGAGTCGGGCAAGGGGGTCTTCCATGGGATAGCGACCACCTACCCGGAAGGGAAAAACGTCTACCCCTCGAAGCCCAAGGAGGACCCGGAGCCTTTCCTGGTCGAGGAATTGCGCCCGCCCGACAAGCCGGTCACGGTGGAGAAATACATCCAGTACGTGCAGCATTTCGTGCAGCACGAGGGGCTGAACGTCCTGACCGAGACCCAGTTCGAGGACATCCAGGACGGCCGCGACTTCCTGAAGGTGGTCACCAGCAAAGGTGTCTTCCAGGCGAGGAAGGTGCTCCTGGCCTTCGGGAGCTCCATACCGAAGGAACTCTCCGTTTACGGCGATGCCAAGATGGTGGCCAAGACCCTGGATGATCCGAGGAAGTACCTGGGGGTCAGGACCCTGGTCATCGGCGGCGGAAACAGCGCGGCGGACGTGATCATCTCGATCCTCAAGGAAAAGCGGAGCGTCAACGACAAGGAGCCGGTCTACTGGGCGCACGTCGCCGAGACCTTCGACGTCAACAAGGAGACGGCCCAGAGGCTGGGAGAAGAGATCCTATTGGGGGGAAACATCAGGCTTTTACCCGGGGCGACGCCCAGGATCGGTGAGGTGGACGACGAGGGGGTGGACCGGCTGGTGATAAGGGTGAGCGAGGACAAGCTCCCCGGCGGCATCGAGCGCTATCACGCCATGAGCTTCCCGATGAAGAACGTGATTGCCTGCATCGGCAGCCAGGGGCCCCTTTCCATCTTCGACAGCGTCGGTGTGCAGACCATCGCCTGCGCGGAGGGGGTCTGCCAGGTGGCCAAGGAAGGCGACCGCCTGCTCCTATTGACCTCCGAATTCGAGTCGACCAGGAAGGGGGTCTACGTGATCGGCGGAGCGATCTCGCCGTCCTACATGAGGATCAGCAAGGGAGCGATCCAGGAAGAGAGGCACCCCAACCTGATCCACACCGCCATCAACGACGCGTATCATGTGATCGAGGCCATCACGGCCAAGCTGAAGAAGTAGCTGGAAAAGGCAAAGGGGGCGAGTGCCCCCTACTTCCCTGGCAACCATTCGGGGGCCGGCCCCTCGAAGATCAGCCGCGCATCTCTTCCTTAAGTCCCTCGACCACAGCCTTGACCTCGGCGATCATCTCCCGCGCCTGCGGGGAATGCTCCTTCTTGAGATAGGTCTCGAAGTAGCCAATGGCATCGGCGGTGCGGTCCTGGTCGATGCAGATGTTGCCGAGCGTCAGATAGCTCATGGTGAAGTCGGGATCGAGCCGGATAGCCTTCAGGGTCTCGCGCTCAGCGGCCTCCAGCTCCTCCATGTCGTAGTAGAGCTCGCCCAGGTTGAAGCGGGCGGTGGCGTCGGTGGGGTCGATGTCGATCCCCTTCTGGTAGCTGGCGATGGCCTTCTCGTTGTCGCCCAGCCCATAATAGAGATCGCCCATGGCGTTGAGGGCGAAGACGTTACTCGGGTCGAGATCGAGGGCCCGCTGGAAGGATTTCAGGGCGTCATCCGCACGCTCCATGGCGTTGTAGACCAGCCCCATGCTGACGTAGCCGTCGCAGTCCTTGGGCTGCAGCTCGGTGACCCTGCGGTAGCAGGCCAGCGCGTCCTTGTGGCTGCCGGCTTCGAAGTAGACGTCACCGAGCGAGGTGAGGCCATCGAGGTCCTCGGGGGCAAGCTCCAGCCCCCTCTTCAGCGCACTTATAGCCTTGTCGGACTGACCGGCCTCGGAAAGCGCCTCGCCCAGGTAGAAATAGCCCTCCGGGTTTTCCGGCTCGAGAGCCAGGCACTCGTTGAAGGCCCCTACGGCCTTGGCATAGTCACCCGACTCCATGTGGGCGATGCCGTTTGCCAGCTTCTCATCGAAAGTTGTTCCCATTGCGACCTCCGCGCTCTTTGACTGCTTATCATTGGCGCACACTATAGCAGAGAAAAGGTTACTTTGCCAACAGCAGACGCTGAAAATAGTATAAAAAGGCTTCACATTTCGATCCTGGTATATATACTAACAAAGGGGTTGAGATCTGACAGTGACGCATATGCCCTGTGACAGAGAATGCTTGGGCAGCTTGTGCTCAGGCAGTCACAGCCGGCCGTAACGACTGTGCCGGATCGGCAGTTGCCGTAAGATGTCGGGCGATCAGTGACACAAAAGGGGAAAGGATGCCGGAAGAAACAGGGGAAAAGCTGGGACTGAGGACGCTGGAAGATATAAGCGCGCTGATACTTCATTCCCACGACCTGCAGGAGACGCTGGACAACATCGTTAACCTGGTAGCGAAGCGACTCACTTCCGACGTCTGCTCCATCTACCTGCTGGAGGAGGACGGCGAGACGCTCAGGCTGCACGCCACCCGGGGTCTCTCCAGGCTCTCCGTCGGCATCACCATGAAGATCTCCGAAGGTCTCACCGGCCTCGCCGTAGAGCAGCGCGGCGTGGTGGCGACCGACAACGCCCCCCTGCACCCGCGCTACAAGTATTTCCGCCAGACCAAGGAGGAGAAGGTCCTCTCCTTCCTGGGCGTCCCTTTCTTCGAAAGAAACAACCCCATCGGCGTCATCGTCATCCAGAACCGTGAGGCGCGCACCTTCACGCCGCACGAGATCAGCGCCGTCTCGACTATCGCCTGGCAGATCTCCTCCATCGTCTCCAACGCTAAGCTCTTGGACTCGATCCGCAAGAAGGAAGAAGAGCGCGCCTTCTTCGCGGCCGAGGTGGAGCGACTGAAGCGTAACGGCCAGGCCAAGGACCCGCGCCCCTCCAGGCGTCAGCCGTCGACCCAGACGGTGGTCTTCGGCATTCCGATCGCCCCCGGTTTTGCCGGCGGCAAGGTCTCGGTGCTGCACCGGGGACCGCTGGAAAAGGCTGAAGTGGAGAGGGTCAGACCGCGGGCGGAAGAGCAGCAGAGGTTCATGCTGGCGCTGGAAAAGGCGAGGATCCAGACCATCTACATGGAGAAAAGGGTCGAAGAGATCCTCTCCGAGGCGGACGCCGCCATCTTCCACAGCCACCTTATGATCCTCGAGGACCGAGGCTTCATCGGCAAGATCTCTTCCCTCATCGAGGGGGGCGTAGGCGCCCAGAGGGCGGTCTGCGAGGTGGTGAACGACTACGTGACCGCCTTCTCCAAGATGGAGGACCCCTACCTCAGGGAGCGCTCAGCCGACATGGAGGACATCGGGCGCAGGATCTGCGACGCCCTGAACGGAACCCACGGGAAGCGCGGCAAGATCAGGGACGACGGGATCATCATCGCGCGTGAGCTCCTCCCCTCGGACCTGGCGGTCATGGACCACGGCAAGGTGATCGGCATCGCCACCGAGAAGGGAAACACGAACGCCCATGCCGCCATCATGGCCCGGGCCCTGGGTATCCCGGCGGTGTTCGGGGTGGAAGGGCTCCTGAAGCAGGTCGGGGCGAGGAGCGAGGTGATAGTCGACGGCACCTCGGGGTGCGTCTACATCAACCCGGACAGCGCGATCAAGGTCGAATACGAGAGGCTGCAGGGCGAGTTCGACCAGAAGCAGCGAGCCCTCGAGGGGATCCGCGACCTCCCGGCCGAAACCACCGATGGCTGCAGGATCGCACTGCTGGCCAACATAGGTCTGTTGAGCGACATGCGGGTCGCGCACCTGCACGGCGCTGAGGGTGTCGGCCTCTACCGGACGGAGTTCCCGTTCATGGCCAGAAGCGCCTTCCCCGGCCGCAACGAGCAGGCGACCATCTATCGCAAGGTGCTGGACGGATTCGCCGGCCGGCCGGTCAGCATCAGGACCCTCGACATCGGCGGCGACAAAGGACTGCACTACTTCCCGCATCCCAAGGAGGACAACCCCTTCATGGGGTGGCGCTCGATCAGGATCTCCCTGGAGCGCGAGGACATCTTCAGGGAGCAGCTGGCCGGGATACTGTTGGCCTCGGCTCACGGCAAATGCAACCTGATGTTCCCGCTGATCTCGGGTGTGGACGAGGTGCGGTTGATACGACAGATAGTCGAGGAGATCAAGGAAGAGTTGACGCGGGAGGGTAAGGCCTTCGACCCGGAGATCGGGCTAGGCGTGATGGTGGAACTGCCCGCCGCGGTGCTGGTTTCAGACATGCTGGCCAAGGAAGTGGACTATCTCAGCATAGGGACCAACGACCTGATCCAGTACACGCTGGCCTGCGACAGGAACAATCAGAAGGTTAAGAAGTGGTACGACGAGCACCACCCGGCGGTGCTGCATTCGATAAAGAAGGTTGCGGACGCGGCCGACCGCGCGGGAAAGCCTGCCACCATATGTGGCGAGATGGCAGGGGACCCGTTGAATGCCATACTGCTGGCTGGGCTGGGGATCCGCAGCTTCAGCCTCTCCGCCCCGAACATCCCGCGGGTGAAGGAAGCGATACGCCGCATCTCCATGGCTGAAGCCCGGCGGATCGCCGACGAGGTACTGGGGATGGCAAGTTCCGCCGAGATCAAGGACTATCTGAAGGAGGCAGGCCGGGACCTGGGTCTCCAGCCTATCCACCATTCGGGCCTTTAGCCTTTAGCCCTTAGCCCGTTATATCCAGCAGTCGCCGCCGTCGTAGTTGAGCGAGTCACCCTTGGCGCCCTTGATGCCCTTCATGCGCAGCTTGAGTTTCTCGAGCGCCTCGTCCTTGGCCTCGCCAAGCTTCTCCCGCACCTCACGGCCGGTCCTGGGGGTAAAGAGGAGAGCTGCGCCAGCTGCTACTGCAGCTCCGGCGATGAATGCCAGCAGTGCCTGTTCGGATTTCTTCGACATTGTGTACGCTCCGTGAGTCTGGAATTGATCGGCCGATTCAAGCCAGGCATATTCTTATCATATTCCGCGACGCATTAAAACCCCCGAAGATAAAAAATAAGATACCGTTATACTCATAGCCATTTTTTTGATGTTTAAAAAGATTAACATCGATGCTACTATCCCAAAAAACCCCAAAGGAGATCGGCATGCCTTCCTTCAAAAGAATCGCCACCCCTACCCTCGCCGCGCTGCTGGCAATGACAGTCCCGGCAATGTCAGTCCATGCCGCGGACGTAGCGGCCAAAGCCGTTACTAAAGAGGCCGTCAAAGAGCAGGCGAAAGAACAGCTCAAGGATCAGTCCACACAAGAAGCAAAGACGCAGCCCAAGGAACAGTCGAAGGATCAGGCTAAAGCACAGCCTGTCGAACCGACAAAGGATCTGGCCCAGGATAAAGCTAAAGACCAAGCCAAGGCAGAGCCGAAGACCTCTCCCAATGACGTCATGGCAAAGGTCAACGGAACGACCATCACCCGTCTGGAACTGGACCGCGCCGTGAAAGTGATGCTGGCGCAGAACCAGGTACCGCAGAACGTCCAGGCCCAGGTCATGCCTCAGGCCCGGGCTGCAGCCCTGGAGCAGCTGACCTCCGCGGAGCTGCTCTTCCAGCAGGCGGCCAAGGTCCAGGTGAAAGACCTGGAAAAGCAGGTGGCGAACAAGGTGGCGGAGAACAAGGCTAAGTTCGCCTCCACCGAGGAATTCGAAAATGCCCTCAAGGCGGTCGATATGACGCCCAGGGACATGAGGGATTTCACCCGCAAGGACATCCTGATCAGCAACTTCATAGAGACCAAGTTCGCCGCCAAGGCCACGGTCAGCGACGAGGAAGCCCGTAAGTTCTACACCGAGAACCTCGATGCCTATTTCAAGAAGCCCGAGAGCATCAAGGCCAGCCACATCCTGATAGGGACTGATGAAAAGACCTCCCCCGAGGACCGCAAGAAGGCGAAAGAGAAGGCAGAGGCGATTCTGAAGCGACTGAAGGAGGGAGGCGACTTCCCGGCCATCGCCAACGCCGAGTCGACCTGCCCGAGCAGCGCCCAGGGCGGCGATCTGGGCGAGTTCGGCCACGGGCAGATGGTACCGGCCTTCGAGAAAGCAGCCTTCGCCCTGAAGCCGGGCGAGATAAGCGACGTGGTGGAGACCCAGTTCGGCTACCACATCATCAGGGTTACCGAGAAACATGAAGAGTCGGTGGAGAAGTTCGAAGATGTGAAGGAGAAGATCGTCCCCTTCCTGAAAAGGCAGAAGGTGCAGAAGGACGTCAACGACTATATCGAGGAATTGAAGAAGACGGCGAAGATAGAGAAGCCGCAACAGTAGATAAGACTGGATAAGACGAAGAGACTGAAGTTAAAAAGGCCCGCAACTCGCGGGCCTTTTTATTTAGAATCAACGGCTGTCCACAGGGATGGACAGGATCTGTTAAACGTCTTCAGGTTCAAGCCGCAGCAGCCGGAGGCGGCACGAAGACCCTGGTGGCGAGTTCGCTGTCCAGCAGCAACAGTCCCTGCCCGTTATCCCCGATCAGCTTGAGCTTGCCGATGATGTCGCGGTCGTTCTCCTCTTCCTCGATCTGCTCGGTGATGAACCACTGCAGGAAGATGTGGGTGGCATGATCCTTCTCTGCCAGCGCCAGGTCCGTCAGTTCGTTGATGGACTTGGTGATGAACTCCTCGTGGACCAGCGTCTGCTGGAACATGTCCAGCAACCCCGAGAATTCGGTCGGAGGAGCGGCAATGGCGGCCAAATCGGTGTGATGCCCGCGGCTGTTTATGAAGGCGAAGAACTTCATGGCATGGACCATCTCCTCCTGGTACTGTACCATGAACCAGTTGGCAGACCCCTTCAGTCCGATAGAGCCGGCGTAGGATGACATAGAGAGATATAGGTAAGCGGAATAAAGCTCCCTGTTGAGTTGCTGGTTCAAACCAGTGGCAAGTTTATCGTTAAGCATTGTTTCCCCCGTCGTTGCTGTCTGTCATTGCAGAGATGGCTACTGTCACAGCAGTGATCCCATCATATCCTGTTCCAGAGGGGAAGACAACATCGATGTAGAGACGAGAACCTTCAACCACAGAGGATCACAGAGGGACACAGAGGAAACCTTACGGTCGAATTCACCATTCACCATTCACCATTCACCATTCACCTTTCACCTTTCACCTTTCACCCTTAACGCTTCTCCAGAAAGATCTTCAGCATATCTATCGGGACGGGGAAGATGGTGGTGGAGTTCTTCTCCGCCGCAATCTCCGTCAACGTCTGGAGGTAGCGCAACTGGAGCGACATCGGTTCCCCTGCCATCACGGCAGCAGCGGCGGCCAGTTTCTCCGAGGCCTGCAGCTCCCCTTCCGCATGAATGACCTTCGCACGGCGTTCCCGCTCCGCCTCCGCCTGCCTGGCTATCGCCCGCTGCATCTCCTGAGGGAGATCTATATTCTTGACCTCGACCAGGGTGACTTTCACCCCCCACGGCTCGGTCTGTCGATCCAGGATCTCCTGCAGTTCCTTGTTTATCTTCTCACGGTTCGCCAGTAGCTCGTCTAGATCGACCTGTCCCAGCACGCTTCGCAACGTGGTCTGCGAGAGCTGACTGGTGGCGTAGAGGAAGTTCTCCACCTCCACCACCGCCTTCACCGCGTCGATCACTCTGAAATAGATGACGGCCGAAACCTTGACGGTGACGTTGTCGTGGGTGATGACGTCCTGCGACGGGACATCCATGGCCACGATCCGCAACGATACCCTGACCAGCTTGTCGATGCCGGGGATGATCAGGATGAGCCCCGGACCGCGAACATTCTTGACCCGTCCCAGGCGAAAGAGCACCCCCCTCTCATACTCCGGCAATACCCTGATCGCGTTGGCGAGAATGGCTATCAGGAAAACCACCACCAGCAGCAACGGAAATAATCCAAAGATGTCCACGATGCCACCTCCACGTCGGCCCGCGATAGTCGGCTCCGGTTGATTAGCCTTGCCAAATGTGCACATACATGTTATCAAGAAAAATCGCAAGATGGGGATTTGCTAATATGAAAGCCATCATAAAGGTACTAATAATAGAGGACGACCAGGGGAGCCGGGAGGCGCTCCTCATCCTGCTGAAGGGAAACGGCTTCATGGTCAAGGGTTGCTCCAGCGGTAAGGAGGGGCTCAGCCTCATGGCCGGAGAGCCCTTCGACATCGTGATCAGCGATCTGCTCCTCCCGGATATGAGCGGCATCGACATCCTCACCAGGATCAAGGCAGACTCACCTCGTACCGAAGTGATCCTGGTCACCGGGCACGCTTCGGCTGAGACGGCGGTCCAGGCCATGAAGAAGGGAGCCTACGACTACATCACCAAACCGCTCAACATAGACGAACTCCGCATCATCATCGACAAGGCAGTAGAGAAGGGACAGTTGCTCAAGGAGAATGTCTACCTGAAGAAACAGCTTCGGGAGAAGTATGAATTTTCCAACATCATAGGAAACTCCCAGCCGATGCAGCAGCTCTTCACGAGGATGAAGAGGATCATCAAGACCGATTCAACCGTCCTCATACTGGGAGAATCAGGAACCGGCAAGGAACTCGTAGCCAAGGCGATCCACTTCAACGGGAATCGCAAGGAGAAGCCATTCGTGGCGGTCAACTGTTCCGCCATCCCCGAGAACCTGCTGGAGAGCGAATTATTCGGTCATGTAAAGGGAGCGTTCACCGGGGCGGTGAAGGAAAAGGTAGGGAAATTCGAGGCGGCCAACCAGGGGACCATCTTCCTGGACGAGATCGGGACACTCCCCATGCACCTGCAGACCAAGCTGCTGCGCGTCTTGCAGGAGCAGGAACTGGAGCGGGTGGGATCGAACAAGCAGATCAAGCTCGACGTTCGCGTCGTTTCTGCGACCAACGTCAACCTTGAGGAGGAAGTAACGCGGGGTAACTTCCGCGAGGACCTCTTCTACCGGCTCAACGTGATTCCGCTTCTGATCCCTCCCCTGCGGGAGCGCATCGAGGACATACTGCCGCTCAGCAAGCACTTCCTGGAGAAGAACTGCCGCTCCATGCAGCGTCCCATTATGCATCTGGAGAAGGAGGCCCTGGAGGCGCTGGAGGCCTATCCCTGGAACGGGAATGTGAGGGAGCTCGAGAACATCATAGAAAGAGTGGTGGCGCTGACCGAGGGGGACCAGATCACCCTGCGCGATCTCCCCGCCAACGTGTCCAAGAACTACCTGGACGGCTCGCCGACCAGCGTGTCACCCAACGGCATAGACATGGTGCAGACCATAAACGAGATTGAGAAGAGGATGATCAGCGAGGCGCTGCAGCTAGCCGGGGGAGTCAAGGCCCGTGCCGCCAACATGCTGAGCATCAACCGGACCACCCTCGTAGAAAAGATGCGCCGCCTGGGCATGCAGCTGTAACCCCTATGCGCGTGTCCTCACCGAGCACCACCTGTTTGGCGCCTTGGGTAATCATACCCGGTCCATCGGGCAATACTCCCCCCCAAAGTCGCGATGGCGACCTCCAGCTTATCGCCTTCAAACGTCTGGTTATCCGTATCATTCTGCATAGACACCTCCTGACTGCATAGTACCCACCCTAATTTCGCAGAACAACCCTTATCCGCTGATTCGCAAGATCGGGCAATAATCCTGAAGGATCGGCCTACCGGTCCCGGTTCCTTCTGCAGTAACCTTCTATCATCGGCTGAAACACGAGAACCGGTGATCGTCCCCGGATCCACCTACTGGAATCTTGGAGTGGGATGCATGATTGGGGAGGGAGTTGCGTTAGTGATAACGGATTTCCGCATGATCGGGCAAGAATCGCACAAGATCGGTCTACCTGCCGTTGCCCTTTGAGGTATAAGTTAACCTCATGGCAAGCGGTAGAAACTCTGACGCAGAAACGGGCAAGTAGATGGGTTGGTGTCACAGCGGGCTTTCCTGATTCCCGGGGCAACTCATATGGACTTGTACGACAAGCCGCAGTATGTAGCGCCCGTAGTTTCAAAGCTGAAAGGGTTCTTCGGTAAGGTACTGCGTTAACCTGAAAAGGAGATGATTCCATGACTGCCAAACAAGGGAAATCGCTCATCGCGTTCATGCTGGTCTTCGTCAGCGTGCTTGCCTCGTCATGGGCAATGGCTGGAGGGAACGAAAAGCCCTCACCACTGGTCATCCAGGAACAAGGCAGCTTCGCTATCGGCGGAACGGTGGTCACTACCCCCGGCACTTTCGATCCCATCAAAATGTCCCCTGAAGGGCAAACATTCCACGGGGACCACGCCTATGTGTTTTACCAGCTTCCGGTGCGCGCCCGTAAATTTCCCCTCGTGCTCTGGCATGGCTTCGGGCAGTTCTCTAAGACCTGGGAAACTACACCGGATGGACGCGAGGGGTATCAGAACATTTTCCTGCGCCGCGGTTTCGGGGTGTACCTGGTTGATCAGCCTCGTCGTGGCAATGCAGGGCGTAGCACCAAGTCGAGTACCGTAACACCGGTGGCCGACGAACAAAAATGGTTCGACATCTTTCGCCTCGGAGTCTGGCCCAATTTCTTCCCTGGCGTGCAGTTCTCAGGTGACCCGGAGGCCATGAATCAGTACTTCCGCCAGATGACACCCGACATCGGTCCCATCGATATCGAGGTTAACTCAGACGCCATTGCCGCACTTTTCAACAAGATTGGAGCGGGCATTCTGGTCACGCATTCGCATAGCGGGGGCATGGGGTGGCGCACGGCCATCAAGAGCCAGAATGTACGCGCCATCGTTGCTTATGAACCAGGCAGCAATTTCATCTTCCCGAACGGCGAAGTACCTGCTCCGATGCCGAGCTCAGCTGGTCCGTTGGAGGCGGTCGGCGTGCCTCTTCCGGAGTTCATGAAGCTCACCAAAATCCCGATCATCATCTTCTACGGCGACAACATTCCTGAGAAACCGATTGCCAACCCTGGTCAGGACCAATGGCGGGTGCGACTGGCGATGGCCAGGCTATGGAGGGATGCGGTGAACCGCCACGGTGGCGATGTGACCGTCGTGCATCTTCCCGAAATAGGCATTCGTGGCAACACACACTTTCCATTCTCGGATCTGAACAACCTCGAAATTGCCGACCAGATGTACAGGTTTCTCGAGAAGAAGGGTTTGGATTGAACCGAAGGGGACGGGATGAACAAAAAACTCACCATAATTCTGGCAGTCATTTTTATCGCAGCACGACATACCAGCTCCCACGAAAACTGACGTGACCAGCGAAAGAAGCTATGGACTTACCGGCTACGGTCCATCCCAAACGCGCGATTCCATCCCCCGTTACCAAGCAGCTCGCCTATGATTGGACCATGGCCCTGCAATTACATGGCATTTGTGCAAGGCAGCGAAGTCTTGCTGTGAACGCTGTGCCTGCATCAGCAACTAAACTGCACCAGTCAACCCGGGCCTGCAGACCGGCACTACGATGCATGGTAATATAGATTCATTGACTTTAATCCTTTGCTCTACTCTTGAAATTATAGCGGTTCAACTTTATGAAAGTTCTTATGGTACTTACATTGATCCCGTTGACAGTGACAACAGCCTTCGGCGCGGGGCTGAGTGACCTTTTGGGAACATGGAAAACAGAGGGGGATGAGGCGAAAGTTGAAATTTTGCGGTGTGGAGAGAAAATCTGCGGCGAAATTGTTTGGCTGAAGGAACCGAAATATGCCGATAGCAAAAATGGGCAGGTTGGCACGCCGATAATTGACCGAAAAAATCCAGATCAAGCACTGAGAAACCACACGCTTATCGGCTTGCGGATAATGAATGGGTTCACCGAACAGGGTGGCAACACTTGGGGAAATGGTACCTTCTATGACCCGGAAAGCGGCAAGACCTATCGGGGAGAAATACATTTGGTGTCACCCGATCGGCTAGAAGTCCGTGGTTTTATCGGCATCCCCTTTTTTGGGCGCACCTCGGTATGGACACGTTGATTCGAGGAGGCAAGGAAGTGAAAACATGGCCTCTGCATCCTGTCATATACGAAATCAACACCTGGGTGTGGCTGGGTGAACTGGGCCGCAAATACCAGAGTCTCGTGAACCTCGCCACGGTCCCGGAGAAGGAGTGGGATGCCATCGCGTCACATGGCTTTGACGTCGTCTGGTTCATGGGGGTGTGGGAGCGTAGCCCGTCAGGGGTCAAGATCTCAAGGCTAAATCAGGGACTCCTCGAGGATTTCAGACGTACCCTTCCTGATTTTGTGCCGGAGGACAATGTGGGGTCACCCTACTGTGTGCGGCGCTACGTGGTCGACGAGCATCTCGGGGGCCCGAAGGGGCTGGCAACAGCCCGTAAAGCGCTCGCAAAGCGCAGCATTCGTCTCATCCTCGATTTTGTGCCGAACCACGTAGCCCCAGACCACCCATGGGTCAGCGCTCATCCTGAATGCTTCCTTCTGGGGAATGCTGACGATGCGTGCAGCGATCCGGCCTCCTTCATCGAGGCGGAAGGTGAGGTATTTGCCTGCGGCCGGGACCCCTACTTCCCGGCGTGGCCTGATGTACTCCAACTCAACGCCTTCCAACCGGGGCTTCGGCTGGCGGTCATCGAGACGGTCGTGGAGATCGCCGGGCAGTGCGACGGTATCCGCTGCGATATGGCCATGCTTGTGCTGAACGATATCTTCGAGCGCACCTGGGGGACCCGTGCTGGAGCGAAGCCGTTCAGCGACTACTGGAGGACGATCATCCCGGCGGTAAAAGCGCGGTGGCCGGAGTTCAGGTTTCTGGCCGAGGCTTACTGGGACTTGGAGTGGGAACTGCTGCAGCAGGGGTTTGACTTCTGCTACGACAAGAAACTCTACGACCGGATGGAGCACGGGGATGCCGAGAGCGTGCGGCTGCACCTTTTGGCGGATTATTCCTACCAGAAGGGGATGGTCCGGTTCATCGAGAACCATGACGAGCAGAGGTCAGCTGTCACGTTTCCGGACGGGAAAGGGCGCGCTGCCGCCGTGGCGATCCTTACTCTCCCAGGGGCAAGAGTGCTGCACGAGGGGCAGCTGGAGGGCCTAAAGGTCAGGCTGCCGGTCTTTCTTAACCGTCGCCCGGCAGAGCCGGTGGATCAGGACCTTGCGGCCTTTTACGAAAGGCTCTTGAAGGAGACCGGCCGCGATCTCTTCCGCAATGGTGATTGGCGCCTCTGCGAGCGGAGCGGCTGGCCCGACAACCAGAGCTGCCAAAATATTCTTACCTGGTGCTGGGTCAAGGATGACGAGCGCTATCTCATTGTCGTGAATTTTTCGGCCGGGCCCACCCAGGGGCTCGTCAGGGTTCCGTGGGATGAGATGAGAGGTAAAATGTGGTGCCTAGACGACAGGCTTTCTGGTGAGACCTTCGAACGAAGCGGCAACGACATGAGGGATGCCGGTCTGTATGTCGAGCTGGGGCCTTGGGAATGTTCCCTGTTCCAGGTGCGCGCCGTATGAGGGATTCCACGTTCTAGGTCCCACAGCAACAGCATGCGACCGTCATTCCTTTCTCAGCTTCTGCCGGACAGGTACCACTTAAGGTAGGACATCCCTGCTATTGTCCAGTACCGAAGCTCTCCCCAAGAGCGGATCGAGGCCAGCCGCGACATCATGTAGGACGGCCTCAGATAGAACGAACGGGTTAGGTAACGCTGATGCTGCAACAGTTGCTCGGCGCTGAAATGCTCGGTTCGCCACCCCGGTCGTTTGCCGAACATCACGTAATCCTCCCACCCCGTTTCGTTTTCGATCAGCCCTGCCGAAAGCATCCGCTCGCGCAGCGGCGTGCCGGGATAGGGGACGATAACGGCAACGGAGACGAAGGTCCAGGGGAGTGAGCAGATCAGTTGGCGGGTCAGTTCTAGCTCCTCCAGGGTCTCCGAGGGATCGCTGCCGATGATGAAATTCCCCTCGATGTGCCGGATGCCGGCCTGCTCCGCCCAGCGGACGGCGCTACGCACCTGCTCGACGCCGATACCCTTGCCCATCAGATCCAGCATGCGCTGGCTACCAGATTCGACCCCGAAGGCGACCTTCTCGCATCCGTTACGCCTCATCACCTTGAGCAACTCCGGCGACACGGCGTTCACCCTGGTGTCGCAGTTCCAGGATTCGATGCCGCTGCGTCCCAGGATCTCGCTGATGGCCGCCGCGCGCTCCGGCAACAGCGTGAAGGTGTCATCGGCGACCACCAGGTGGTTGAAGCGATGCTCCCGCACCATGCGGCAGAGTTCATCCTCAATGAAAAGCGGGTCGCGGAAGCGGACGGTTTTGCCGAAGGTCGTCTGGATGGCGCAGAAGGAGCAACCGACCGGACAGCCGCGGGAGGTGAACAGTTCGGTGGAAAGGACCCGGTTGGAGAAGCCGCGACTGGAGTGCCCGGCCTGAGCGGCGAAGTCGATCAGATCACGCGCCGGATGGGGGATCGTGTCCAGATCGGCTATCAGCGGGCGGGGCGGGGCCATCGCCACCCGGTCGCCATCGCGAAAGGCGATGCCCGCCACCCCACGGTCGCTGCCGCCGTCACGCAGGCGGAGGCAGAGCTCCAACAGCGTCGCTTCTCCTTCGCCGATCACGGCGTAGTCGAAGCCGGAGCACGCCTCAAGGGTCTGTTGCGGCAGCGCGCTGGCATGCGCCCCCCCCACCACGGTGGCTACCGCCGGTGCCTGCGCCTTGATGGCTGCGGCGAGCCGCGCGGCCGAGGTGACGGTGGGCGTGGTGCAGGTGATCCCCGCCACGAGCGGCCGCATGTCGTTCAGAACCTGCTGCAGGTGCGCTGCGCTGAAACGGGTGGTCTCGTAGTCGAGGATGGCGACCTCGAACTGCGCGGTACGGAGCATGGCGGCCAGATAGGCCAGGTTCATGGGGCGCGTATGGCTCAACAACGCCGACCCCTGCAGCGGGTCGGGGGGGGCGCAACAGGAGCACTCGATTGGGATTGACTGCCCCGGGCAAGCCGGCCTCCCTTCTTAAAGCGCGGTTTGACATGTCTCTTCAGCTCCCTTTCAGCTTGGCAAGCTTCTCGCGCGCCTGATCGTCCGGGTATACCTGCATGACGAATTCCAGCTCCCTTCTCGCGCTCTCGATATCACCTTCCTTGGTGTAGAGATCGGCAAGTTTCATGTGCGCGAACGGGTCTGACGGCTCGTTTTTGATCGCCTGGAGGTACTCCTGCCTGGCTTGCACGGCATCCCCCTCTTCCTGGAACACGTCACCCCGCACGACGTACGGCGACGAACTTGCCGGTTCCAGTTTTATCGCGGTCGCCAGCGAGCTGATCGCCTCGTCGAATCTTTTCTGCATCACGAGAGCCTGGGCCAGTTTTACATAAGATTCCGCCACCTTCGGGGAGAGCCGGATGGCTTCTTTATAGGCCGTGACAGCCTCCTCCAGGTATTGCTGGTGTCGGTCCGTCCTCAACACCTTTCCTTCCAGAAAGCTGCCCATATCCACCTCCGCCTGCCGCAGCAATGCCGCTCCCAAGCCTATGTGGGTCCTGGCCTTGTTGGGGCTTTTGCTCACCACATCCCTTCTGAACCCCACCTCGTCCCGCCAGAGGCTGTTCCGCGCAACGGTCGCTGCGGAGAGGGTTAAAACCACGGCTGCCAGCAGAAAGGTCGCGGTTCTCGGGCTTGCCGTCGATTCCCCGAGGAACCGTTTGGTTAGCACGGCGACACCGGCGAGCAGGGCCATGAAAAAGCCGACGGAAGGGAGATAGACGCGGTGCTCGAAAATCAGGTCGTCGATGGGAACGATGCTCGATTCCACGGACAGGGTAATGAAGAACCAGAAGATGCCGAAGGCTATGATCTTGTAGAACGGGTTGGTCCCGGAGCGTTTCAGCAGGTAGATCCCAGTTGCCAGGATGGCGAGGAGCAGGGCAAGAGGCAGCAGCACCTCCGGTTTGAAAAAGCTCTGCTGCAGCGGGTAATCGTAATCGAGGTTTTGTCCCACCGGCAGAAACAGCAGCCGAAGGTAGGTGGCGATCACGCCGAATTGGGTGATCAGGTAGTCCCACCACGACACGCCGCTGAAGTTGACCAGGTTCATGGCGCCGGAGATCTTTTCCGGCTGTTTTGCCGGTGACGGCAGCTGCAGCAGTTTGAGGGGGATGATCGCCATGGTCAGCAGGAAGGGGACCAGCCTGGCAAACCTTGCGGCCGGCTTGCCGCTGAAGAAGATGGCCTCAAAAAGGACCATGACCGCCGGAAGGGTGAAGGCGATCTCCTTGGATTCCATGGCAAGCACGGCGGCGGCCAGGGAGAGGAGATAGGCGATCAGGCGCGGCCTCGGCAGGGAGGCCAAGCGGGATTGCACATAGAGGGCCAGGGCGGCAAGGTAGAAGAAGGTGGCAAGCGGCACAAAGCGCTGGATGATGTAGGTCACCGCCTGGGTCTGCAGGGGGTGGCACAAAAACAACAGGGCGGTGAACAGGGGGAGGCAATGGGTGTCTTCATTTCCCCTGCCCGTTTCGCCGGCGGACAGCGCCGGCGTCTTCAGCGTCAGGCCGACCAGATAATACAACAGCAAGGCGGAGCCGATGTGGAGCCAAATGTTTACCAGGTGATAGCCGAACAGGTTCAGACCGTGCAAACGGTAGTTGAGGGCGAAGGTGAAGTAGGCGACCGGGCGCAGAATGAGGTTGTTTTTCAGGTCGGGATTCACGGAAAGATCGAAGACCCTGCTGGTGTCTGGAAAACATCTGAAACTCTTGATCACCGGATTCTGAACCAGGCAGCTGTAATCATCGAACACGAACGGCACCGACACGGTTGTGCAATACAAGGCAAACCCCGCGGCGACAATGAGCACTAGATGTACAAAGGGATCCTGCCACAGGCTTTTGTCAGCGGATGCCGGTCCGACCTGGTCGCCCTGGGTGTTGGCTCTTTTTCTCTTTTTCATGGTCATTTATCCATTACAAGGGGTGTCTGGCCTGCGGGCCACTACGAATAGCGAACTGCCGATCGGCAACGGCAGCACGCGCAGCAGCCGATTTTCTTGTCGCATCACTCCCAAAAGCAGGGCGTTCAGCAACGGATGCGGAAGAGAGAGGTCCGAATCCACCCCGGCATCCGTTCGGGAGAGCGCCCGCAGGAGCAGACGGTAGAGGCAGATGAGGGGAAACAGCAACGTGACCCGGTAACTCGCATAGCCGATGTCAAATCCGGCCTCCCGCAGCCGCCTGGCAAGCCCCCCCCTGGTGTAGCGCTCCCTGGTGTGTACCGCGATGTCGTGCGTGCTGCGCAGAAATTCGAGGGCGACCAGGTTCAGGATCAGCATCCCCCCAGGCTTGAGCCCCTTGCGCAACCGGCGCATGACCGCTACATCGTCGGTGACGCCGGTGTGGTACAGCACGTCGATGGAGGTGATGAGGTCGAAGCTTGCCGGTTCCAGCTCGACCGAGTTGAGATCTGCCAGCGAGACGGCCGCCACGCCGCGCAACCGGCAAAACCGCAGCGCCTCCCGGGAGGCGTCGCACCCCTGCACCTTGTGGCCGCGGGCGTTCAGGAGTTGACAGAGCCTCCCGGTGCCGCATCCCGCATCGAAGATATCGAGCGGGCGCCCCAGACGCCGCGACTCCCGCTCGACGGTCCGCACAATCAGCTCATGCAGCCCCAGGTACCACCAGTGGCGGTCTTCGGCGTGGTACATGCGGCCATACTCGATGCTGTTCATGGCCCGCCCCCCTCAGGCGAAGTAGCTCCGGATGGCGGCGACCACCCGTGCGGCCAGCTCCTCCGGCAGTTCAGGGTAGATGGGAAGCGAGACGATGGTGGCTGCCAGCCGCTCGGTGACCGGAAGGTCGCCGGCGGAGTATCCGAGGAAACGGTAGCCCCGCATCAGGTGGATGGGATCGGGGTAATTCACCTTCGTTTCCACACCTTGAGCGGCAAGATGCCGCGTCAGCTCGTCGCGCCGGGATGTGCGGATGGTGTAGAGGTAATACTGGTGGGTGCGCCGCGGCCTGACGACCGGGAGCCGGAGATCCCCCACCCCGGCCAGTCCTTCGTCGTAGATCTCCGCTATGCGCCGGCGGCGCGCCACCGCCTGGTCCAGCCGGTCGAGCTTGCTGTCCAAAAGCGCAGCCTGCAGTTCGTCCAGGCGGGAATTGTAACCTTCCTCCTCCGCGTAATATCCCGATTCCATGCCGTAAAAACGGAGCCTGCGCAGGCGGTCGTGCAGATCAGCCCGGGAGGAGGTCACCAGCCCCCCGTCGCCAAAAGCCCCCAGCACCTTGGTGGGATAGAAGGAAAACGCCCCGGCATCGCCGAGGCTTCCGGCGCACTCCCCGTGGTAGCTGGCGCCGCAGGCCTGGGCGCAGTCTTCCACGACGGTGAGCCCGTAGCGGCCGGCCAATTCCAGCAGCGGCCCCATGTCCGCCATCTGCCCGAACAGATGCACCGGCAGGATGCAGCGCGTGCGCCGGGTCAGCACGGCGTCCAGCTGCGTCA
>NZ_JBXKJL010000236.1:0-5849 GCF_056994735.1 Geomonas sp. | reverse complement strand
CCCTTTTGCAAAGGGGGGAGGTGCGATGGGGCTTTGAGCGAAACTTAATGTAATTCCCGCTTTCAGCCTCTTCATTGGTCTTGACTATCATTCACCTGAATGTTACTCTGACGAAAATTTACTCCATACCTTTTAATTTAGCCCCGTGAGGTTAGCAAAGGTGAAGCATAAGCACTCTTTTATGGTATCTGGAAGAGCCTTTTCGCCTTTTGTGCGTGAAGGCTCTTTTTACTTGGAGGGATCCGGAGAGCTTATCCGCGGTCCGCTGAATGTCTCGTTAGATCAGGCGCTTGTGCCGATAACCTGGGGGTCGCTATGGCTGAAAACACTGTAATTCTGGACAGCAACGGAGTCAAAAGGGCGCTCACGAGGATCGCCCACGAAGTGCTTGAGAAGAACAAGGGTGTTGAGGGGCTTGTCCTGGTCGGCATCAGGACCGGCGGCGTGCATCTGGCCCACGAGCTGGCCGCGCGGCTGGTGGAGATCGAAGGGGTCGAGGTCCCGGTCGGGGCCGTCGACATCACCATGTACCGTGACGACATCAAGGGGCACTCCGAGCACCTCCCCGTTGGCAAGACCGAGCTGCCGTTCTCGATCGAGGGGAAGAAGGTTGTCCTGGTAGACGATGTTCTTTTTACCGGCAGAACCATCAGGGCCGCCCTGGACGCCATCATCGACCAGGGGCGCCCGTCGTGCATCCAGTTGGCCGTCCTCGTTGACCGCGGGCACCGCGACCTGCCGATTCGCGCCGACTTCGTCGGCCGCAATGTCCCTACCAGCAGGAGTGAGAACATCGCCGTCGGCTTCGATGCCGATAACCGCCCGACCGAGGTCATCCTGCAGAAGTAGTCTTCCTTCCCCCCGCGACCGGGTACAGCCTGAGTCCCCTCTCCCGTATGGAGAGGGCCAGGGTGAGGGAATGAGCCACAGAGTGGATACACCTTTCAAGCGGTGCCGAAGGCAGAGTGAGTTTCTGATCGTCCTTAATTGTCGAAACGCTGCAGTGAACATGTAATTGTTTTGGGGGGGATATGGGGTTCAGGCACAAAGACATCATCGGGCTGAAAGATCTGACCAGGGAAGAGATTGAGCTGCTGCTGAATACCGCGGACAGCCTCAACGAGATTAACTGTCGCGACATCAAAAAGGTGCCGACCCTGCGCGGGAAGACAGTGGTGAACCTCTTTTACGAGGCATCCACCAGGACCCGCACCTCCTTCGAGATTGCTGCGAAACGACTATCCGCCGACACCATTAACATCTCGGCGTCGACCAGTTCCGTGACCAAGGGGGAAACCCTCTCCGATACCGCACTCAACGTGCTGGCCATGAAGCCGGACATCATTGTCATGCGCCACTCCGTCTCCGGTGCACACGAGTATCTGGCAAAAAGGGTATCCTGCTCCGTCATCAACGCAGGGGACGGCGCTCATGAGCATCCCTCGCAGGGCCTTCTGGACATGCTGACCATGCGGCAGAAGTTCGGCAAGCTCTCCGGTCTGAAGGTTGCCATCGTGGGCGACATCACCCACAGCCGCGTGGCCCGCTCCGACATCTACGGTCTCACCACCATGGGCTCACACGTCTTCCTTGCCGGGCCTCCGACCATGATGCCGATGGGTATCGAGCGGCTTGGTAACGTGACGGTCTGCAAGGACATGAGGGAAGCGGTAGAACAGGCGGATGTGGTGATGATGCTGAGGATACAGCTGGAGCGCCAGGGCAAGACGCTTCTTCCGAGCATGCGTGAGTACGCCCGCTACTTCGGCCTCAACCCCGAGGTCCTCTCGCTGGCGAAGCGGGACGCCATGGTCATGCACCCCGGCCCGATCAACCGCGGAGTCGAGCTGTCGTCAGCCGTCGCCGACTCCTCCCAGTCGTACATCCTGAAGCAGGTGGAAAACGGCGTCGCCATCAGGATGGCCATGCTCTACCACGTCTGCGGCGGAGAACCGGCGGTAGCCTAGTTCATGATTCCCTCTCCCCCCGGGAGAGGGCTAGGGTGAGGGCGCCAGTCAGGAGCGAGCTGCTCAATGATGGCAACCTCCCTCACCCGGCCTTCGGCCACCCTCTCCCGCGGGGCGAGGGGCTTTAGGGGCCTGATCTCAACCTTAATCTGCTTCTACAAGAGGTGTTGATATGAATCTGCTGATCAAAGGCGGGCGCTTGATAGATCCTTCACAGGGGATCGACGACAAAATGGACGTACTGATCGCCGACGGCGTGGTCATGGAACTGGGGGCCGATCTCACCGCTCCTGAAGGGACCGAGACCATCGATGCAGCCGGCCTGATCGTGACACCCGGGCTCATCGACATGCATGTGCACCTGCGCGATCCCGGCCTCGAATACAAGGAAGACATCGCCACCGGAAGCCGCGCCGCCGCAGCCGGCGGCTTCACCTCCGTGGCCTGCATGCCGAACACCTCGCCGGTCAACGACAGCAAGGCCGTGACCTCCTACATCATCAACAAGGCCCGCAACGAGGCCCTCGTCAACGTCTTCCCGGTAGGCGCGATCACCAAGGGTAGCAAGGGTGAAAGCCTCGCCGAAATGGGTGACCTCAAGGAGGCTGGCTGCGTCGCGGTTTCCGACGACGGCAAGCCCGTATGCAGTTCCGAGTTGATGCGCCGTGCCCTCGAATACGCCAAGGGCGTGGGCATCACCGTTATCTCCCATTCCGAGGACCTCTCGCTGGTAGGGGAGGGCGTGATGAATGAAGGGTTCGTCGCCACCGAACTTGGCCTGAAGGGGATCCCGTGGACAGCCGAGGATGCCGCCGTGGCCCGTGAGGTCTATCTTGCCGAGTTCACCGGCGCTCCGGTCCACATCGCCCACATCTCCACCGCCGGCTCGGCCCGCATCGTCAGGAACGCCAAGGCCCGCGGAGTGAAGGTGACCTGCGAGACCGCTCCGCACTACTTCACGCTGACCGATGAGGCTGTGCGCGGATACGACACCAACGCCAAGATGAATCCTCCCCTGAGGGGAGAGAGCGACGTCGCCGCCATGAAGGCCGCCCTGGCCGACGGCACCATCGACGCCATCGCCACCGACCACGCGCCGCACCACCTGGACGAGAAGGACGTCGAGTTCAACATTGCCCTGAACGGCATCGTCGGTCTTGAAACATCCCTCCCGCTCTCCCTCAAGCTCGTTGAGGAAGGCGTGCTTGACCTTAAAGGGCTGGTTTCGGTAATGTCATGTAACCCGGCAAAAATCCTTGGGATAGAGCGTGGCACCCTGAAGCCCGGCGCCGTAGCCGACGTGACCATTATCGACCCCGGGAAGAAGTGGCAGGTGACGGCAGAGAAGCTGGAGTCGAAGTCCAAGAACAGCCCTTTCCTAGGCTGGGAGATGAAAGGCGCCGCCGTCTACACCGTAGTAAAAGGCCAGGTCGTCCATAAAGCCGCCTAACCACGATTCCCTTCCCCAAGCGCCCCCCCCTTGACAAAGGGGGGACAGGGGGGATTTGCTTAAAACCATTTAGCGCGGGATGAACATCGGATAAAGTCTGATCAATCAAAGAAGCTAAAAGCCGAACCGTTTTAGTGGCTTTGAAATCAGATCTGATCAGATTTCAATCCCGCGCAAAATAAGTTGTCGGAGTACACACCGCTTAAACGCGACGCAGCAATAAACATTGAATGGAGAAGATATGAAAGCAGTACTTGCTCTGGCAGACGGCCGGATCTTTTCAGGTAAGGCCTTCGGCGCAACGGGCGAAACAAGTGGCGAGGTGGTGTTCAACACCGCCATGTCCGGGTACCAGGAGGTCCTGACCGATCCGTCCTACAAGGGCCAGATGGTCACCATGACCTACACCCAGATCGGCAACACCGGCATCAACCCCGAGGACGTGGAAAGCGGCCAGCTCTACCTCTCCGGTTTCATCGTAAGGGAGTACATGGATTGCTACTCCAACTGGCGTGCGACCATGAGCCTCGATGCCTACCTCAAGGAAAACGGCATCGTCGGCATCCAGGGGATCGATACCCGGGCCCTTACCCGCCACCTGCGCGACAAGGGTGCCCAGAACGGCATCATTTCCACCGTCGACTTCGATCCCGAGAGCCTTGTGCGCAAAGCCCGCGCCGTCCCCTCCATGAGCGGCCTCGACCTCGCCTCGGGCGTCAGCTGCACGACCCCCTATCACTGGACCGAAGGGCTCTGGGACCTGGGCAGCGGTTACCCCCAGGTGGATAAGAAGGAGCTGAAATACAAGGTTGTGGCCTACGACTTCGGCATCAAGCTGAACATCCTGCGCTGCCTGGTCTCCGCCGGATGCGACGTAACCGTGGTACCCGCCACCTTCCCGGCAGAATCCGCTCTGGCCATGAACCCGGACGGCATCTTCCTTTCCAACGGCCCCGGTGACCCCGAGCCGATGAAGGAAGTTATCGAGAACATCAAGAAGTTCGTCGGCAAGAAGCCCATCTTCGGTATCTGCCTCGGCCACCAGCTTCTCGGTCTCGCCCTGGGTGGCCGCACCATCAAGCTGAAGTTCGGCAACCACGGCTCCAACCTCCCGGTCATGGACATGAAAACGAAGAAGGTGGAGATCACCGCGCAGAACCACGGTTTCTCCGTCGACATCCTGTCGCTTTCGCACGCCTGCCAGCTCGGGCACGAGAACCTGAACGACCAGACCGTCGAGGGGATGAGCCACAAGGAGCTGCCGATTTTCTCGGTGCAGCACCACCCCGAAGCCTCCCCGGGTCCCCACGACTCCCACTACCTCTTCAGCCGCTTCGTGGAGATGATGGAGAAGCACAAGGCTTGATTTTCGAACCAGCCGGAACTGCTGATCTTCCATCAATTCCGGTGCCGTACGAAGTCCCCCTTTGGCAAAGGGGGATTTAGGGGGATTTGGTTTTGTCCGCAGCCCAAAGGCAAATCCCCCCCGACCCCCCTTTTTCAAAGGGGGGAGTGAGAACGATGAACTATCAAGATCTTTACCATAGCGGAGAACTGACCCGCCGCATCAAGGCCGGTTACCAGCGCTTGCGATCTTGCGACCTCTGCCCCCACGCCTGCGGCGTCAACCGCCTGGCAGGCGAGGTGGGGAGATGCGGCACAGCAGGCACGCCGCGGATTGCCTCGGCAAACATCCATAGAGGAGAGGAGCCCCCGATTTCGGGAACCAGGGGCTCGGGCACCATCTTCCTCTCCGGCTGCACCTTGAGCTGTCGTTTTTGCCAGAACTTCCCGATCAGCCAGCTGCGTAACGGCACCGACCTCACCGTCGGCGGGCTGGCCGACAAGATGGTCGCGCTGCAGAAGAAGGGCGCCCACAACATAAACTTCGTCACGCCGACCCACTTCACGCCGCAGATCCTGGCCTCCCTCCATCTCGCGATTCGCAAGGGGTTCAACCTGCCGCTGGTATGGAACACGAGCGGCTACGAGCGTCTCGACACCCTGCACCTTCTGGACGGCGTGGTCGATATCTACCTCCCGGACATGAAGTACATTTCCGACGAGGAGGCCATAAGGCTCTCGGGTGCGAAGGGGTATAAAGAGGTGAATCGGCTGGCGGTAGCCGAGATGCTGCGCCAGGTCGGGCATCTGGAATGTGACGAAAACGGCATCGGCAAGAAGGGGTTGATCATTCGCCACCTGGTCCTTCCCGAGGGGAGGGCGGGCAGCGTCGAGACCCTTCCCTGGATCGCCGAAAACCTCGGAGAAGAGACCCACATCGCCCTCATGAGCCAGTACTTCCCGGCACATGTCGCGAGCGAGACTCCCGGGATAGAGAGAAGGATCACCGCCGAGGAGTACAGCGTAGCGGTAGAAGCCTTGGAGGACGCCGGCCTGGAGAACGGCTGGGTGCAGGAAGAGCCGGGGTA
>NZ_JBXKJL010000235.1:0-6932 GCF_056994735.1 Geomonas sp. | reverse complement strand
TCGGTTACGATAATCTTCATTGCCACTCCTTTGTCAAAAGATTTCCTGCGACTTCCTGCTGACCAGTTCTTCGTTCTACGAAACTACTTGCTATGTCCTGCGTTTATATTGGCAAATCAATATTGATTCACCATTCACCATTCACCATTCACCTTTCACCTTTCACGCCTTTAGCCGCCTTTATGAAGCTGCGGACTTTCTCGGCATCCTTTCGTCCAGGCGCGAACTCGACACCGCTGGATACGTCGACGCCATACGGTCTCACTTTGGCTACGGCAGCGGCGACATTGCCAGGGTTGAGGCCGCCGGCCAGGATGATGGTACCCTTCTCCTTTGCGGCAACCGCGCAGTCCCAATCGAAGCACTCGCCGGTGCCGCCATGGGCATGAGGGGAATACGCGTCAAGTACGAAGCCCGCCACCTGGTAATCGCTCATCGGGGCCAGGCTCTCCATGCCCCGCACCCTCAAGGCCTTCATCACCCGTCTGCGTACGGATCGGCAGTAGGTCGGGCTCTCCTCGCCGTGCAACTGGACAATGTCCAGCCCGCAGATATCCGCTGTTTTGTTTACAAAGTCAAGTTCCGCGTTTACGAAAAGCCCGACAACCTGCACGAATGGAGGCAACTCCTTGATAATGCGTGCGGCCTCCTCAGGCTGAAGAAAACGAGGGGATTTGTCGACGAAGATGAAACCGAGGGCATCCGCTCCGGCCTCAATGGCTATCAGAGCATCATCAAGCGATGTTATACCGCATATCTTAACCTTTGTCATCGGTGTATACCCTTAAAATGGTTCAACATCTGGCATCAGCACCGAACGAAGCGGTAGCCGGAGCTCATCCCCCAAAGGCTAATCCCCCCTGCCCTTCAGCGTTGTCCGGTTAGTTTTTTGCTTTGCCTCTTACCTTTCCTAATCTTCCTTCGAAACTGCTCCCTCTCCCCATGGGAGAGGGCTGGGGTGAGGGCACATGCCACGGAGATACGGGCTTCCCTCACCCCGCCTGCGGGCTGAAGCGCCCTTCGGCGCGCAAGCCCGACCCTCTCCCGGAGGGCGAGGGGGAGCTTGAAATGTAGAGAAATGGGCAGGTGCAAGTAGCTAACCGGACACCGCTGCACCTGCCCCCCTTTGACGAAGGGGGAGATAAATTGCTACCTAGAGTGCCACCTGCGGCAACCGCTCCAGAGCCTGGCGGATCTTCTCCTCCGGGTACTCGAAGTCCTCCAAAGCCCCGGAGAGATACGCGTCGTAGGCGCCCATGTCCAGCTGGCCGTGTCCGGAGAGGCCGAAGAGGATGGTCTTCTCCTGCCCCTCCTCCTTGGCCAGGACAGCCTCGTCGATGGCGGCCCGGACGGCATGAGACGATTCGGGGGCCGGCACAATCCCTTCGCTCCTGGCAAAGAGGAGCGCCCCCTCAAAGCACGAGTTCTGCTTGTAGGCCTTGGCCTCTATCTCCCCGGCGTGATAGAGCTGCGAGATCAGCGCGGACTCACCATGGTAGCGAAGGCCGCCGGCATGTATCCCCGGGGGCATGAAGTCGTGACCGAGAGTGTACATCTTGGTGATCGGAGCGAGCTTGGCAGTATCGCCGTAATCAAAGGCGTACACGCCCTTGGTCAGGGTCGGGCAGGAGGCAGGCTCGACGGCGAGGCAACGGACCTTCTTCCCGGTCGCCCGGTCAGCAACGAACGGGAAGGTAAGCCCGGCAAAGTTGGAACCTCCCCCGCAGCAGGCAATAACGACGTCAGGATAATCGCCGGCCAGGGCCATCTGCTCCTTCGCCTCCAGTCCGATCACCGTCTGATGGAGACAGACATGGTTGAGGACGCTGCCGAGGGCGTAGTTGGTGTCGGCGTGGGTGGCGGCGTCTTCGACCGCCTCGGATATGGCGATCCCGAGGCTTCCGAGGTTGTCCGGGTCGTGGGCCAGGATGGAGCGGCCGGCATTGGTGAACTCGGAGGGGGAAGGTATCACCGTCGCGCCCCAAAGCTGCATCATGCTCTTCCGGTACGGCTTCTGTGTGCAAGAGACCTTGACCATGTAGATGGTACATTCAAGGCCGAACATCGAGCAGGCCAGCGCCAGCGAACTCCCCCACTGCCCCGCGCCCGTCTCGGTGGCGAGCCTGCGGATGCCGGCCTGCTTGTTGTAAAAGGCCTGCGGGATGGCGGAGTTGGGCTTATGTGAGCCGGCGGGAGAGACACCCTCGTACTTGTAGTAAATCTTCGCGGGAGTCTGGAGGGCCTGCTCAAGGCGCCGGGCGCGGAACAGCGGCGATGGCCGCCAGAGCTTGTAGATCTCCCGCACCTCGTCCGGGATGTCGATCCAGCGCTCGGTGGACATCTCCTGCTCGATCAGGGCCATCGGGAAGATCGCCGACATATCCTCGGCAGAAACCGGCTTCATGGTCTGGGGATTGATGACCGGATGCAGCGGCCCGGGCATATCGGGAATGATGTTGTACCACTGTTTGGGGATCCTGCTTTCATCGAGGACAAACTTGGTGTTCATAAAGACTCCTTTCCCTTGGGGCTCAGCCCAGCAACTCCCGTAACTTCGCGCCAATGTCGCTCTCTCTCATCAGCGACTCGCCGATCAGGAAGGCATCGATCCCTTTTTTGCTCAGGCGTTCAATTTCATCCCGGCGGTTTATGCCGCTCTCGGCGACTATGGTGTAGCCTTCCGGAATGAGAGCGGCCAGCCGCTCCGACGTGGTAATGTCGACGGCGAAGGTCCGCAGGTTGCGGTTGTTGATGCCGATCAGGCGGCAGTCGGTCTGGAGGGCGTTCTCGAGCTCGGCCTCGTCGTGGACCTCGAGGAGGACATCCAGGGAGAGCTCCCGGGCCAGGGCGTGGAAATCGCGCAGCTGGGAAAGATCCAGCATCGCGGCTATCAGCAAGATGGCATCCGCGCCGGCCGCCCGAGCCTGATAGATCTGGTAAGGGTCGAAGATGAAGTCCTTGCGCAGAAGCGGCAGGCTCACCTGCTCACGGATCAGGGCGAGGTAGCTCAGGTGCCCGAGGAAGAAATGCTCGTCTGTCAGGACCGAGAGGCAGGTGGCGCCGTTATCCTGATAGATCCTGGCGATTTCGAGGGGGTCGAAATCCGCGCGGATCAGACCTTTGGAGGGAGAACCCTTTTTGACCTCGGAGATGATGGCAGTCCAGCCGGAATCGCCGGCGTTGCGCAAGGCAGCCTCGAAGCCGCGGGGATGATCCTCCAGCTCCGAGAGCCGGTCCATTATCTCGCCCAGCGGCACGGCGGCCTTCTCAGCGGCAAGCTCACCGAGCTTGTAGTCGACAATTTTCTTCAGTACATCGGGTATTTGGGCCATTGACAGGTTCCTTTGGTAACAATCTTCCACCAGCTTCCAAGACTGTCATTCCCGAAGCGATTCTGATCGGGAATCCAGCTCCTAAACGAAGTGAAATCTGGATCCCCGATAAGGGCATTCGGGGATGACAATCTCATAGCGGAAGATTAGCGCTAATTAGTAGGGCGAATGATTGTTCGCCCCTACTCCGCCTCGTTCGTTAGCGCCGCCAGCCTTTCCAGCTGGCTGGCTGCTCGGCCCGAATCTATTGCCTCTTTGGCCATGCCGATCCCCGCCATGACGTCGGCAGCCCTTCCAGCGGCCACCAGCGCAAAGCCTGCGTTCAGCAGGACTATGCGCCTCTTGGCGCCGTCTTTACCGGAGAGGATGTCTTTGACTATCACGGCGTTTCCGCCGGCATCCCCGCCGCGAAGCTCCTCCGCCGTTGATCGCTCAAGGCCGAACTGCTCGGGGGAAATCAGCCTGACATCGACCCCTTCCGGCCCCACCTCAGCCACCAGAGTTTCGCCTGCGAGGGTAATCTCATCCATGCCATCCATGCCATGAACCACGAAGCCCTTCCTGCAGCCGAGCTTCTTCAGCACGTGTCCCAGTTTCTCGACCAGGTCTTCGCGATAGACGCCGAGGACCTGGCGCCCTGCGCCGGCGGGGTTGGTCAGGGGACCAAGGACGTTGAAGATGGTGCGGATCCCTATCTCGCGGCGGGGTCCGATGGCGTGCTTCATAGCTCCGTGCAGGGCCGGAGCGTACAGAAAGCCGATGCCGATCTCGTTGATGCAGCGCTCTACCGTCTCGGGGGTGACATCCAGGTTGACTCCCAGAGCCTCCAGCACGTCGGCGGAGCCGCAGGAGGAGGAGACGGCGCGGTTTCCGTGCTTCGCCACCTTCACGCCGCAGGCGGAAACGACAAAGGCGACGGTAGTCGAGATATTGAAGCTGTTGGTGCCGCTCCCCCCGGTGCCGCAGGTGTCGAGAATGGTCTCCTGGTCGAGATTGATGTCGTCGCGGTCGAGATCCAGCACCCCCCGTTTGCCGACCCTTATGGGCATGACCCGGTCTCGCATGACCCGGGCGGCGCCGGTGATCTCATCGACCGTCTCACCTTTCATCCTCAAAGCGGTAATGAACGAGGCTATCTGCGCCGGAGTGGCGCCGCCGGACATGACCTGATCCATGACCTCGATCATCTCGGACTCGCTCAGATCGTGGCGCTCTACCACCCGTGCAATTGCCTTGCGTATCATGACAGCTCTCCTTTTGCTTCACAATTTCATCCCACAAGGGGGGGACGCAACGGCCACCGACTTCCGCAGGGAACCGGTGTTACCTGGACATCCGCAGGAAATTCCGCAGCAGGTCCATCCCCCCTTCAGTAAGGATCGACTCAGGATGGAACTGCACGCCCCAGATCGGGAGGGTACGGTGCTGCATTCCCATGATCTCCCCCTCCTCCACCCAGGCGGTGATTGCAAGTTCCTGCGGAAGCGATTCCCGCTCGACGATCAGTGAATGGTACCGCGTCGCCGAAAACGGGTTGGGGAGCCCCTCGAAGAGCCCCTTGCCGTCGTGCAGGATGGGGGAAGTCTTCCCGTGCATCAGCGTCGCGCTTTTCACCACCTTGCCGCCGAAAGCGTAACCGATCGACTGGTGGCCGAGGCAGACGCCGAGGATCGGGATCTTGCCGGCGAAGTGGCGGATGACCTCCACCGAAATTCCGGCCTCTTCGGGCGAGCAGGGGCCGGGAGAGACCACGATCCGGTCAGGCGCCAGCGCCTCGATCTCGGCGATGGTGATCTTGTCGTTACGGAAAACCCGCACATCCTCACCCAACTCGCCCAGGTACTGAACGATGTTGTAGGTGAAGGAATCGTAGTTATCTATCATCAAAAGCATAAGAACCTCTAAAAGCGTGAAAGGTGAAAGGTGAAAGGTGAAAGGTGAAAGGTGAAAGGTGAATGGTGAATCGGTTTCCACCTTTCACTCTTCACCTTTCACCCTTCACGGTTTCCGGTTCCCGTTTCACGGTTCAATCAAACCCCTGCTCGGCCATCTCGATGGCCTTCACAACTGCCTTGCCCTTGTTGACGGTCTCCATGTATTCGGCGGCGGGATCGGAGTCCGCCACGATACCGGCGCCGGCCTGCAGATGGACCTTCCCGTCCTTGACCACGAGGGTCCTGATGGCGATCGCCATATCCATGTTGCCGGAATACGAGAAGTAACCGACGGCGCCTCCATATACCTCGCGCCGCATCCCCTCCAGCTCCTCGATGATCTCCATCGCCCTTACCTTGGGCGCTCCCGAGAGGGTCCCGGCCGGGAAGGTGGCCCGCACTACGTCGAAGGCATCCTGCCCGGGGCTAAGGACGCCCTGCACGTTGGAGACGATGTGCATCACGTGGGAGTAGCGCTCGACCACCATCAGCTCCGAGACCTTCACGCTGCCGATCTTGCAGACTCGCCCCAGATCGTTTCTTCCCAGGTCCACCAGCATGACGTGCTCCGCCCGCTCTTTCGGATCGGCCATGAGTTCCTGCGCCAGGGCCTCGTCGGCGGCCGGGGTTGCCCCGCGCGGCCTGGTGCCTGCGATGGGACGAAGCTCAACCTGGTCTCCCTCCTTTCTCACCATGACTTCGGGGGAGGCACCGACCACGACCGTCTCGTCAAGGCGGAGGAAGAACATGTAGGGAGAGGGGTTGAGGGTCCTGAGGGCGCGGTAGACGTCAAAGGGGTCGACGGTAAGGTCGCCGGAAAAGCGCTGCGACAGAACGACCTGGATGATGTCGCCGTTTTTGACATATTCCTTGGCCCGCGTCACCGCGCTCTCGAAATCCTCGCGCTTCACGTTCGACGCCAGTTCGACCTTCCCCTTCACCGCGGTCTTGGGCCCGGCGATCAGCGGGGCCTTCAATCGGGCGATGAGGGCATCGACTTTGGCGACGGCGTCGGCGTAGGCGGCTTCCACCGTGGTGGAACCGTCGACGTGGGCGTTGGAAACGACCTTGATCTTTTGGCTGAGGCTGTCGAAGATCAGGATGGTGTCGGTGATGATGAAGCAGGCGTCGTAGGCATCGATGCCGCGGTCGTTTTTATCGGGAAGAGACTCGAAATGCCGCACCATGTCGTAGCCGAGATAGCCGACGGCACCGCCGAAAAAGCGGGGGATGCCGGGGACTTCCACGGGGACATAGCGTTCCATGTAGCTGCGGATATAGTCGAGGGGATCCGCCACCTCAACCCGCGTCACCTCGCCACCCTCGACGATTTCCACCCAGTTATCCTTGCCGCGGATCACCACCGCCGGAGAAGATCCCAGGAAGGTATAACGTCCCCACTTCTCGCCACCCTCGATACTCTCCAGGAGGAAGCCGTAGCGGCCGTCGTCGATTTTCTTGAAGGCGCCGACCGGGGTGTCGAGATCGGCCAGGATCTCCCTGTAGACCGGAATCAGATTGCCTTTTGTGGAAAGGGTTTGGAATGTCGCATAATCGGGGTGGTACATGGGTCTCCTAGTCTGGTTGCCAAGGTTGGAGGGAGGGGGGTAAGATCACTTTTATTAACACACGGGGAAAAAAGAGTCAAGAAAAGGGGGGACTTATG
>NZ_JBXKJL010000234.1:0-20458 GCF_056994735.1 Geomonas sp. | reverse complement strand
ACCTTCGAGGTGAGCTCGATGCAACCGCTCTTCCCCTTGGCGGTCAGGACCTTGCAGCAGGTGACGCGATGCTCGCTCTTGAACCACTCGTGCAGCTCACGGGTGGTGGCGCCGACCGCCTTCCGGTTCCCATCCATCATCAGCCCCAAGGCCATCGTGCCACCGGAGACCGCACCGCAGATGCAGCCCGCTCCCGAGCCTCCGCCGAATCCCGCCGCCACACGGACGATGTCATCCGGCAGCTCCGGCGCGAAGCGGTTCTTCACCGATGCCAGCACCGCCTCCGCACAGTGCATCTTCCCTGAGCGGTACAGGGCCTCGGCCTCCGAGGCAACCTGCTCCGCCACATTCTCCTGTTCTCTTTCCGCAACACCCTTCTTGTCCCAGAACATGCAAAACTCCTCTTCGTGGTTGAATCCTTACCTTCCTCAGTCACCACATTAATAAAAAAGCTTCCCACTCTCAAGTCAAATCCCGCCGCCAAGCCCAGGAGACCTTCAGCGGCACGGCCCTAATCCGTCCGCCGCGGGAGAGTGCTGCCCCTTCGTTCCCCCTTCGACAAAGGGCCGCCCCTTCGTCCCCCCCTTGACAAAGGGCCGCCCCTTCGTCCCCCCCTTCACACAGGGGGGACAGGGGGGATTTGCCTTTAATGGTCAACTGAGGAAAATCCCCCGAAATCCCCCTTTTTCAAAGGTGGACTTGGCTCCCCCTCTTCCTCTCTTTCCACGACTCCACCATGTAGTAGAGGATCGGGATGGTGATCCTGGAGAGCGTGGTGGAGGCGATCTCGCCGCACATCATGGCCAGCGCCAGTCCCTGGAAGATCGGATCGAAAAGGATGACGAAGCTCCCCACCACGACCGCCGCGGCTGTCAGCAGCATGGGCCGGAACCGTATGGCCCCGGCATCGATGATGGCCTCGTCGAGCGGCATCCCTTCCCGCCGGCGCAGCTCAGCGAAGTCGATCAGGATGATCGAGTTCCTGACGATGATGCCGGCCAAGGCGATGAAACCGATCATGCTGGTGGCGGTGAAGAAGGCACCCATCAGCGCGTGCCCGGGGAGGATGCCGATCAGCGTCAGGGGAATCGGGGCCATGATCACCAGCGGGGTGGTGAAATCCTTGAACCAGGCCACCACCAGCACGTAGATCAGCACCATGACCGCGGCGAAGGCCGCTCCCAGATCGCGGAAGACTTCATAGGTGATGTGCCACTCGCCGTCCCACTTGACGCCTGGGCGCTCCTCGCTCCAGGGCTGGGTCGCCGCGCGCTGCTCGATGTGGTAGCCGCCGGGAAGCGGGATCTTGTCGATCTCCTTCTGCATCTTGAGGATGGCGTAGACCGGTGCCTCGATCACCCCCGCGACATCACCGGTGACATAGACCACGCTCTTCAGGTTCTTGCGGTAGAGCGACTTCTCCTCCACCCCCCGGACCACCTTGACCACCTCCGAGAGGGGGACGTTGCCCCTGGCGCCGGGGACGTAGATGGAGGAGAGCGAAGAGACATCGCTGCGGGAAGCGACCGGCAGCCGCAGGTTGATGAAAACCGGCTCCTTCTCGGTCTCCACGTGCATCAGCCCCGCGTCAGCCCCGCCGACCGCCACCTTCAGCGTCCGCACCACCTCGTCAGCGTTGACTCCGGAAATCGCCGCCTTCTCCCGGTCCACGTCGAAACGCAGCGCAGGCTGATCATCCTCCTGGTACCAGTCGGTATCGACCACTCCCCGGGTCGAGGCGAAGATCGCCTTGATCTTCCTGGCAATGGCGACGCGACTCTCCTGGTCTGGACCGTAGACCTCGGCGACCAGGGTGGAAAGGACCGGGGGACCGGGAGGTATCTCCGCCACCTTCAGCCTCGCTCCGTACCGGTCGGCGATTGTCTTGAGGGCGGGGCGGATCCTCCTGGCGATGTCATGCGACTGGTCCTTCCTCAGTTCCTTCCCCACCAGGTTCACCTGGATCTCGGCGATGTTGGCTCCCTTCCTCAGGTAGTAGTGGCGCACCAGTCCGTTGAAGTTGAAGGGGGAGGAGATCCCGACGTAGCTCTCGAAATCGGTGACCTCCGGGACCTTGCGCAGGGCGTCGCCCAGTTCGGCCACCAGGCGGGCGTTCTCCTCCAGGGTGGTCCCCTCCGGCGCGTCGACGATGAGCTGCAGCTCGCTCTTGTTGTCGAAGGGGAGCATCTTCACCGTCACCGCCTTGAAGTAGATCAGCGAGCAGGAGAGGAGGAGGAGCACCACGACCAGGGTGAGGAAGGAGTAGCGCACCTTCTTCTTGTGCAAAAGCGCCCCCATGATGCGGCGGTAGAAGCCGGTCACCCAGCTCTCCTCCGGCGGGGCATCGACTCCGTAATGCGACTCCCCTTTCATGAAGCGGTAGGCGAAATAGGGGGTGACGATGAAGGCGATCAGGAGCGAGAAGATCATCGCCAGGGAAGCACCGACGGGGATCGGGCGCATGTACGGGCCCATGAGGCCGCCAACGAAGCCCATGGGGAGAATGGAGCAGATGACCGCGAAGGTGGCGAGGACCGTGGGATTTCCGATCTCGTCCACCGCCTGGATCGCCGCCTGCAGCGGCTTGAGCCTGGTGGTGGTGAAGTAGCGATGGATGTTCTCCACCACCACGATGGCGTCGTCGACCAGGATGCCGATGGAGAAGATCAGCGCGAAGAGGGTGATGCGGTTCAGGGTGTAGCCGATCCTGTTGAAGATGAACATGGTCAGGGCGAGCGTCACCGGGATGGCGATGGCGGCGACGGCGCCGGCGCGCCACCCCATGAAAAGGGCGATCAGGACGGTCACCGAGATGGCGGCCAGGAACATGTGGAACAGCAGTTCGTTGTTCTTTTCCTTTGCGGTCTCGCCGTAGTTCCTGGTGACCGTCACCTGCATCTCGGCCGGTATGATCTTCCCTTTCTGGAACTCCACCCGCTTCAGGAGGTCTTCGGCCACCCAGGTGGCGTTGGCCCCCTTCCTCTTGGCGACCGATATGGTGACCGCCGGATAGTCGCCGGCACCCCCCTTGAGTCCCTTGTGGGCGGCCGCCGGGCCGAGGCCGAAGAAGACGTAATCGCTCGGCTCCTGGACCCCGTCGGCTACGGTGGCGACCTCACCGAGGTAGACCGGGCGCCCGTCCTTCACGCTCACCACCAGGCGCCTGGCGGCCCCGGCGTCGGTTATGAAGCTCCCGGCATCGAGGGTGTAGCTGCGGTTTCCCGACGCCATCGAGCCCGCGCGCTGCGCCACGTTGGCCTTCTCCAGGGCACCCATCACCGCCGAGGGGGTGAGCCCGTAGGAGGAGAGCCTGGCCGCGTCTAGATTCACCTTGAGCTCGCGGGAGAGGCCGCCCTTGATTTCGGTCTCGGCCACGTTGTCAGTCTTTTCGAGATCGTCACGGAGTGCCTGCGCCACCCTTCGCAGCGCATGGTGATCGTAGCGCTCCGACCAAAGGGTCAGGGTCACGATGGGGACATCGTCGATCGATTTCGGGACCACCAGCGGCTCGCCGCCTCCCGGAGGGACCAGGCCCCGGTTGCTCATCACCTTGTTGTAGAGCTTGACCAGCGACTGCTCCATGTTTTCGCCGACCAGGAAGCGGACGGTGACAATACCCATGCCGGGGCGGCTGGCGGAGTAGAGATACTCCACCCCCTTGATCTCCCAGAGCTTCTTCTCGAAGGGGATGACCAGGCGCTCCTCGACCTCTTTAGGGGAAGCCCCCGGCATCGGCAGGTAGAGGTCCACCATCGGCACCACGATCTGCGGCTCCTCCTCGCGCGGGGTGGTCAGGATCGAGAAGAGCCCCAGCAGCAGGGAAGCGGCCACGATGAGCGGCGTCAGCTTGGAATCGATGAAGGCGCGGGCGACCTTCCCGGCAAAGCCGAGCCGGGTGGTGTTGTTTTCCATATTGTCGTCAGCTCGGCGATCCATAGCTTACCTTCCTCGTTACCTGGTGAATCATCTTGAACCCAAATCCCCCCTGTCCCCCCTTTGTCAAGGGGGGGACGCCGGGGCCAGACGACCGATCCGAGAGGGGGCGCTCCTGCCTCCCCTCGACCTTCGCCGCCTTACTCCACCTTTACCCCGTCGCTGACCTTCTCGACCCCGGCGGTGACGATCCTTTCCCCGGCACTGAGCCCCGAAAGGACCTCCACCTGGTCGCCCAGCTTCTTGCCGAGCTTCACCAGCCGCAGCCGGGCGATCCCCTGCGCGGAAACGGTCCAGACCGAGGTGAGGGATCCGCGCTCGACCACTGCCGCGGCGGGGATGGCGATCCCCTGGCTGGAGCCGGTCCTGAAGAGCGCCTTGCCGTAGCTCCCGGAACGCAGGCCCCTGGCGGGAAGGTCGATCTTGACCGTGAAGGTGCGGCTGCCGGGATCGACGGTCGGGACGATCTCCGCCACCTTGCCGCTCGCCGGCGCCCCTTCGACGGCAATCCCGACCTGGTCCCCCGGCTTCACCTTGCCGAGCAGCCCCTCGGGCGCCGCGACCTCCAGCCGGTATCCCCCATCCCCTTCCACGGTGAAGAGAGGACTACCGGGGAAAACGGTCTGCCCCGCCTCCACCTGCTTCGAGAGGACCACGCCTGAAATCGGGGAGCTCACCTTACCGTATCCGGCCACCGCCCCGGCGGCCTTGGCATTCTGACGGGCCTGGTTCAGGCGGGCTTCCGCGCGCGCCACCCCCTCGGTCGCCACCTCCTGCTCCGACCGGCGCACGTCGAACTCCTGGCGCGTTACCGCCTGCTCGGAGTAGAGACGACGGTAGCGGTCGAAGGTGGTGTCGGCGAGCTTCCTCCGGGAGCGCGCCTCTTCGAGGGCTCGGGCGGCCTCCTCGGCTCCGGATGCGGCACCCGCAGCCGCGGCCCCGCTTTCCACGGCCTCGATGGTGGCGAGAGACCTACCCTTCGCTACCCGGTCGCCTTCCTTCGCATGAACCGCGCTGACGGTCCCGGCTATGCGGGCGGAGATGACGGCCGTGCTCCTGGCCTTCACCGTACCGACCGCCTCCTGCACCTCGGGGATGCCCCGGGGGGCAACAGTCGACACCGTCGTCCCCCGCACCGTCACCGGCGCGGCCTGCACCGGCGGCTCCTCCTTTTTCCCGCAACCGACGACCGAAGCTATCAGCAGGGCAACCATCACGGCCCGAAACGTTCTCATCGCATGACCTCCTTCAGCAATACCCCAGCCTGGTGGTAAATCTCCGCCGTCGCCAGCAGCTGGCTGTTTTCCACTTCCACCAGATTGGCCCTCGACCTGTTCAGCGCAGCCTCGGCGTCCAGGAGCTCGACCATCGACGACAGCCCGTTCTGGAACCGCAGCGAGATGAGGCGCATCCCTTCCTCGGCGGCCTTGACCGCGGCCCGTGCCGATTCGACCTTCAAGCCGGCTTCCTGCCGGCGCAGCACGCTTTCCGTGACCCGCAGGGCGACTTCCCTTCGCTCGTGCTCCAGCATCTCCGCCGCCGCCTGCCTGTTCAGTTCGGCCCTGCTCTTCTCGTGACGCCTCCTGGTGCCGTCGAAGAGCTCCCAGCGGAGGTTGATCCCGGCGTTCCAGGAGTCGTTGTCCCAGCCGAGCGGCACGTCCCGGTCGTTGACCTGGTAGGCCGCCGAAGCGTAGACGGTCGGGAGGTAGGCGGCCCGCGCCTGGCGCACCGCCAGCTCACCCTTTTCCACCGCCTTCCGGGCGACCTTCAGATCGGGCCTGCTCTCCTGCGCCAGCGCGACCAGGTCAGCCTGCGGCAGGGGCGGCTCGGCCACCGGCGGGACATCGGATATGTCGAGCGCCTCTCCCTGCGCCCCGCCCACCACCAGGTTCAGCTTCAGCCGTGCCAGCAGGAGGTCGTTCTTCGCGGTCACCAGCCTCTGCTCGGCCTCGGCCAGCTCGGTCACCGCCCGCAGTTGATCGGACTTAAGCCCGATACCGTCGCGCTCCCTGACCCCTGCCAGGCGGCCGTGCTCCCTGGCATCGGCCACGGCCTGCCCGGCGATGTCGCTGTAGGCCCTGGCCTTGCGGACCTCGAGGTAGGCGTTGTAGACCCGGTAGACCATCTCCTCGCGGCTGGAATCGAGCGAAGCGGCAGCGGCCTCCGATTCCTTTCCCGCGATGTCGACCGCCGTGGAGATGCCGAGGTCGAACAGAGGCTGCTCCAGGGTCATCGTGGTCTTGAAATCGCCGCGGGCGTGGGGATTGTTGAGAGTGTTCGCGGAGAAGTCGGTCGAGGGATTGATGCGACCCTCGTCGAGCTTCATCATGAAGACGGTGCTGGGGGTGTTGGAGAGTATGGCGCCGCTTTGCAGATAGATGCTGGGTAGGTAGCGGCTGCGGCTGATCCCGACCGCCTCCTGCGCTGCACCCCGCTCCAGGGCGGCGGCCTTCAGCAGGTGGTTGTTGGCCAGAGCCCGGCTCACCGCCTCGCGCAGGCTCACCGTATCAGCCAGGACGGGGGCGGCAGCGAAGACCAGCGCCGAAACGAATACCGCTACCAACCAGGCTCTCACGCCGACCTCCTTACCCATTGCGACCGCTCCATATTCCAGGTTATATATATGAAATGTTGTATATATGTAGACGGCACGGTTGTCAAGGATTTTGGCGGTAAAGGGCTGTGATGGCGAAGATTTTTTACTGATAATGAGGGAGCCCTATCGGAAGGGCGGAAGCTGGCACCGGGGCGTGAAAGGGGGAGGTCCGCCTGGTTCAGGACCTCCCCCGCCTCGCTAGGGAACCACCGCTACATGCGTGGCACCTGTTAACCCGGGGATGGTGGCGACGACCGTATTGGTAGCCGAGTTGATGACGGAGACGCTGTTGCTGCCGAAGTTCGCCACGTAGATCCGCCCTATGGAGGATTTTATCCCGATTCCTCTCGGCGCTGTCCCTACCGGGATGGTGGCTATCACCGTGTTGCCGGTGGTGTTGATGACGGAGAGGACATTGGAGGTCCCGAGCGTGACGTAGACCCGGCTGGCCACCGGATCCACCGCGACCCCCTGGGCGCCGTTTCCTACCGCTATGTCGCTTATCACGTTGTTGGTGCTGGTGCTGATCACCGAGACCACGGAGCTGAGGCTGTTGGCCACGTAGGCGAGGCTCCCGATGGGGTTAACCGCCACGTCGACCGGCCCGAGCCCCACCGGAATGGTACTGGTCACCGTGTTGGTGGCGGTCTCGATCACAGAGACGGTGTTGGAGCCGAAGTTGGTGACGTAGAGCCTGGTGCCTGCGGCGTTGAGGGCCATGCCTCGCGGGGCGGAGCCGACGGGGATGGTGATGATCACGGCGCCGCTGGTCCCGTCTATCACCGAGACGTTCCCGCTCTGGTTGTTCGAGACGTAGATGCGGTTTAATCCGACATTGACCGCCACGTCCCACGGCCCGGACCCGACCGCGATGGTGTTGACCACGGCATTGGTGGTCAGGTCGATGACCGAGACTGTGCCGTTGTTGTTATTGGCCACGTAGGCCAGCTTGGTCGAGGAATTGACCGCCACGCCCTGGGGATTCCCTCCCACCGGGATGTTGGAGACGACCGTGTTGCTGGTGGTGTCGACGGCGGAGACGGTAGCGCTCGCGGAATTGGTGACCAGGACCTCGTTCCCCGGCGTTATGGTCCCCTGCTGGACGGTCACCGCGGCCGAGCCCGATAGCCCGGAGAAGCTTGCCGTGATGGTGGCGGATCCGGTGGCGATGCCGTTGACGATACCTTTGGTTCCGGGGGTGTCGTTAACCGTGGCGACTCCGGTATTGGTCGAGGTCCAGGTCGCCAGGCCGGTTATATCCTGGGTGGTGCCGTCCGAGAAGGTCCCGGTGGCGGTGAGCTGCACCGATAACCCTACCCCTACGGAGGGACTGGTCGGCGTGACCGTAATGGCCGAAACGGTCTTGACGGTCAGGAGTGAGGAACCCTGCACGCTGCCGAGGGTCGCGATGATGGTGGTTGTGCCGTTGGCGACGGCGGTGGCGGTCCCATTGGAGCCCGAGGTGTTGGATATGGTGGCGACGCCGGTCGAGGAGGAGCTCCAGGTGACGAATGGGGTCAGGTCGCGCGTGGTCCCGTCGGGGAAGGTCCCTGTCGCGGTGAAGTTCAAGGTGGATCCCGCGACCGCGCTGGCGTTGGACGGGGTCACCGCGATCGAGGTCGGCCCGATCACCGTTACCGGAAGGATTTGGGTGACGATCCCGGGGTAGGAGGCGCTGATGGTGGCGGACCCCGGCGAGAGTGCGGTGGCTGCCCCGGTGCCGCTGATGGTGATGATGGAAGTGTTGGAGGAGCTCCAGGTGACCAGCGAGCTCACATCCCTGACTACGCCGTTGGAAAGGGTGCCGACGGCGGTGAACTGCTGGGTGGTCCCCACGTTTATGTTGGGATTCGCTGTGGAGATGGCGACCGAAACCAGTGACGCCACGTTCAAGGTGGCGGTGCCCGAGAGTGTCCCCATGGTCGCCGTGATGGTGGTGGCGCCGTTTCCCACCGCGGTCGTGGTCCCTGCCGAGTCGATGGTGGCCACGGCAGGATTCGATGTGCTCCAGGTGACCAGGGTGGTCAGGTCCTGGGTGGCTCCGTTGGAGAGATTTCCCGTGGCCGTGAACTGCTGGGTGCTCCCCGCGATGCCGAGCTGGCTGGTCGGGGTGACGGTGATCGACTGTATGGCGGCGGTGGTAAGGGTCGCGGTGCCGGTGACACCCGATGTGGTTGCCGAAATGGTGGTGGCACCCACGCCTATCGCTGTCGCCACCCCCTGGGAACCGGCGGCGTTGCTGATGGTCCCCACCGCCGTGTTCGATGAGGCCCAAGATACCGTGGTGGTGACATCAACCATCTCTCCGTCTGTGTAAACGGCGGTCGCTCTGAATCTCGTGGTGGTTCCGGGCGCGACGGTGGCCGTTGAAGGAGAGATTGTGATGGCGGACAGCCGGACGGGATGGGATTCGGAGCCTGAACATCCACAAATAAGCAAAGACAGTATCAGCAGCCCTATCACGGTTCTGAACATGTGCCCTCTCCTGTCTGATGTCTTGCCGCAGCCGATCACTTTTACATACAGCAATAACGGCTACTGTCAACTTGCCGCCTCCCGCTCTCTGACACAGGGACTGGTTCAACGGCGGTAGCTTCCTGTTGTGACAGTACCGGCAGCGGTCATCCCGGCTCCGGGATGGCGAAAAAAAGGAAGCGGCCGTTATTAAAGTTGGTAAAATCTCCGGGTGACTGGAGGAGTTGGGCATACTCTGCCGATGCCGAAGGGGGAAGAGATGGCCGGGAAGGATACGGACGCGGATATCCAGCTGGTAACGTTCCTGATCGACGGTGAGGAATACGGTGTCGACGTCATGCAGGTCAGGGAGATCATCTGCCTGCCGCAGATAACCATCTCGCCCACCTCGCAGCCTCACGTGGAGGGAATAATCAACGTGCGCGGGAGCATCGTGCCGGTGGTGAACCTGCGCAGGAGGCTGGGGCTGCCCACGGTCGATTACGATCTCGATACCCGGGTCGCCATCATGACCTTCGGCGGGGCCGACACGGGGTTCATCATCGACAGGGTTTCGGAAGTCATGAGGGTGAAGAGAAGCGAGGTCCTCCCTCCTGCCGACGGTTTCGGTGGGAAGTGGGTGGCGGGGATACTGAACCTGGAGAGGCTGGTCATCCTGATCGACCTGGAAAAGCTGGGGGTGGCATGAGCGAGCAAAGACTGGCCCTGCAGGAGGCCATGGTTTTCCTAGGCGCCATAGCCAGCGGCCTGGAGGAGGCGATCGGCGATTCCGCCAACGGCATCTCCTATCTCGCCGGCGTAAACCTGGGGAGGAAGCTCTCGGAAGGGGTGCCCCGGGCGCAGACCATCGAGGAGGCGCTGGACTCGGTCCGCGAGGTCCTCAAGAAGAACAACTACCTGTGGCTGTTCGAGCCGTTCCGGACCCACGACCGCCCGGAGATGGTGCAGGTCACCGAGGAGGGCGAAGAGGTCATGCTGGTCTTCAGGGACTGCATGATCAGGCAGTCCCTCTTCCGCTTCGGCCACTCGCAGAAAGGGTCCCTTTGCAACATGATGTTCGGCTTCTTCGCGGGGGCGCTGCAGAACATCATGGGGCGCGACTCTTCGCTGGAGATCATCCACGCCGGCGAGAACGCCTGCTACAAAAAGTTGGCGGTCGGGAGGGCAAAATGAGCGAGAAGAGCCTCAACACCGAGTGGCTCTCGGACTGCTCCGGATGTCACGTGGCCATCGTGGACCTGCACGAGAAGATCATGGGGGTGCTGCAGGCGGTGAAGATTCAGCGCTGCCCCGTGCTGACCGACGTGAAGGGCTACCCGGCGGCGGCCCTGGGGCTGGTATCGGGGGCCATCCGCAACGAGCATGACCGCCAGGCCGCCATCGAGATGAGGAAATGCTGCGATGTCGTGGTGGCCTGGGGCTCCTGCGCGGTCTTCGGGGGCCCCGCCGGGGCCGGCAACATCCATACCCCCGCCGAAATCGAGGAGGCGGTCTACCTCCGGAACAAGACCACCCTCCCCTCCCCCGCCCCCTCCCGGGAAGTCTCTCCGCTGGAGTCGGTGGTCTCTCCCCTCGACTCCGTGATCGAGGTCGATTACTACCTCCCCGGCTGCCCCCCACACCCGGCCTTCGTCTTCGAAGCCCTCTCCGCCCTCCTGGAAGGGAGGAGACCCGAGCCCTCCCGCAGGTCGGTCTGCGCCAAGTGCAAACGGGTCATGGAGAAGAGCGAGGTCACCGCCGTCAGGTCCAATTCCGACGGCATCCCCGACCGGGAGAAATGCTTCCTCAGCCAGGGCTACACCTGCATGGGGTCGGTCACGATCGACCGCTGCCTCTCCCCCTGCCCCCTGAACGGAGTCCCCTGCACCGGCTGCGCCGGGGCCACCATGCAGGTGCTGACCGAGCCCAACCGCGACATCAGGACCGAGATCGCCGAAAGGATGTCCCGGCTGACCCGGATTCCCAGGGAGGAGATCGTCGCCTCCATCGAGAGAAGTGCCAAATCTCATTACAGCTACACCATGGCGACCTCCATGATCGGCGGAAAGCCGACCTTCCACATAGAGAAGTGGATCGCCGAGGAGGAATCGGACTACGAGGCGGGGAAGGTGTCATGAGAAAGACCATCAAGATCGATCCGGTCACCAGGATAGAGGGGCACGCCAAGGTCTTCATCAACCTGGCCGATGACGGCAGCCTCGAGAACGCGGGGCTGGTGGTCAACGAGCTGAGGGGATTCGAGAAGATCCTGGTGGGGATGGAGGCGGACCGGATGCCCCACGTCACCGCCCGCATCTGCGGGGTCTGCCCGACTGCCCACCACCTCGCGGCCTCCAGGGCCCTCGACCATGCCTGCGGCGTGAGACCTCCCCCCGCGGCGGAGCTCTTGCGCGAGCTCATGCACATGGGGCACGTCATCCACTCCCACGCCCTCTCGCTCTTCGTGTTGCAGGGGCCGGACCTGGTCCTGGGGCTGGACGCCGATCCGTCAGTGAGGAACGTGGTCGGCCTGGTGCAGGCCGACCCGGCGCTGGCCAGGCTGGCGCTGGGGATCAGGACGCTCGGGCAGAGGATCAACGAACTGGTCGGGGGGCGCGGAACCCATCCGGTCACCTCGCTGGCCGGCGGCATCACCTTCGAGCTGGACAGGGAGAAGCAGCGGATCATGGAGGGGTGGGTCGACGAGGCCAGGACCATGCTGGACCGGGTCGTTCCCACCGTGAAGGCCCTGCTGGTCAGGGCGCTGGAGATTCATCCCGCCATGAAGGAGCAATGGGTCGTTCCCTCCTGGGGGCTCGGCACCGTGGACGGCGACCGGGTATCGCTCACCTCCGGCAAGCTGCGGATGGTCGACGAAACGGGGGAGCTCCGGGCGGAATTCGAGGCGCAGGATTACGACCGGCACCTGGTCGAGTCGGTGGTCGAGTGGTCGTACATGAAAAAGGTTTCCTTCAAGGCTGGGGAGCTGCGTGACTACCGGGTCGGGCCGCTGGCCAGGATCAACGTGGCGCGGCGCTACGGCACGGATGCGGCCGATGCCGAGCTGGCGGAGTTCCGCAAGCTCTGCGGGGCCCCCTGCCACTCGACCCTCATGCAGGGGTACGCCCGGCTGATCGAGACCATCTGGGCGATCGAGCGGGCAGCCCGGATCCTGCAGGACCCCGCGATCTTCGGCGAGACCCGCGTCCCGGTCAGGTTCAGGGGTGGCAGGGGCGTGGGGCACATCGAGGCGCCGCGCGGCACCCTCTTCCACGACTACGAGATCGACGAGAAGGGGATCGTGCGGGGGGCGAACCTGGTGGTGGCCACCCAGCAGAACTACTCCATCATCAACCGCTCCCTGGAGCAGGCCGCGCAGTCGCACGTGATCGACCGCCCCGACGAGACGGCGCTCCTGAACGCAGTCGAATTCAGCATCCGCTGTTACGATCCCTGCCTCTCATGTGCCACCCACGTCTTCGGGACCTTCCCGATGCAGGTGGTGATCACGCGGGGCGGGGAGACCGCCGGGACCTTCGGGAGGTAGCCATGGCGCTGGAGATCGAGATTCATGAGCAGTCGTGCAGGGGGTGCGAGTTGTGCGTGGATATCTGCCCCACCAAGGTCTTCGAGATGGACGGCGGGAAGAAGGTCTGCACGGTGAAGCAGGCGGACGACTGCATCGCCTGTCTTTCCTGCGCCTTCATCTGCCCTTCCCAGGCCATCACCCACAAGGATTACCACGTGGTGAAGAACTTCTACCGCGACGAAGAGTTCTGCGAAAAGATGGGGAAATTCCTATGAGCACCAGCGACGACTACTACCGGATCGACCTGAGCGCCGAGGACTACCGGGCGGCCTTCACCGAGGTGGCCTTCCTGACCGACGCCTTCGCCAGCGCCATCGACAACATCATGGGGGGGGTGACGGCCCCGGTGGGGAGGATCGCGGGACGCGACACGGCGAAGAAACTGCCGGCCCACCTGCCGGACCCGACCGTGGAAGGGGTGGCCGGGCTGCTGCGGGAAAGGATGAAGGCCGGGTTCGAGTTCACCCTGGAGGGGAAGGACGGGAAGGAGCTGACCTTCGGCAAGTGCATCCTGCGGGATGTCTGCGCCCTGCGCGGCATGGAGAGCGGCGGACCGATCTGCAGGCTTTTCCATGCCTATCTCGACGGCCTGATGGACGGGCTCCTCTGCCGTCCCGTCAAGTCGGCCATCGTTTCCACCGGTCCGAAAGAGTGCCGGCTGGAGCTGGAAACGCTTTAGAGGCGATCCCCCCTGCCCCCCTTTTCAAAGGGGGGAGCTGAAGGAGAGGAGGCAGCGGATGGGCAATCTCCATGACGAAGTGAAGCTCTTGGCTGGGGCCATGGTCGAAGGGCGCCTCGAGGTGAGGGGCCGCAAGGAAGGACTCGAGCCCCAGGAGGCGGAGATCATCGAGATGATCAACCAGATGATCGACGCCCTCATCACTCCCATGCATCTGGCCGGCTACGCCCTCGACGAGGTTGCCCACGGCAGGCTCCCCCCCTTCGTCATCGACGACTACGCCGGCGAGTACAACAAGATCAAGCAGAACATCAACACGCTCCTCGCCATTCTCTACGGCCTGGATGGCGAAACCAGGCACCTCCTCGGCAGCATCGGCGAAGGGAAGCTCAGGACCAGGGGCAACTCGTGGGATTACCAGGGAGTCTGGAGGGATCTGATCCAGGGGGTGAACGATACCCTCGATGCCCTCACGGCGCCGATCACGGAGGCAGGTGCCGTCCTCGGACGCCTGGCGCAGTACGACCTGAAGGCCAGGATGACCGGGCGCTATCACGGCGAGCACGCCATCATCCGCAAGGCCATGAATACCACGGCCGAGGCCCTGAATGAAGCCATCTCCCAGGTTTCCCAGACCGTCAACCTCGTCTCCAGGGTCGGGAGCAAGATCAGCGAGGTCAGCTCCGCAGTTTCGGCCGGGGCCAAGGAACAGAGCCTGCAGTTGGAAGAGACCACCACCAGCCTGACCCAGCTCGCCCAGAGTGCCGGCAAGAATGCCGAGCAGACGGCAACGGCCAGGGACGACGCCAAAAAAGCCACCGAGTCGATCCTGACGGCAAAGGAGTCGATGAGCCGGATGGTCACCTCCATGACCGAGATCGCCGCGGCCGCCGACGGGACCTCCTCGATCGTTCAGGAGATCGACACCATCGCCAACGAAACCGGCGTCCTCGCCAGCACCGCGGTCCAGAAGGCGGTCAAGATGAGGACCTCTTCGGGCGGATTCGGCGTGGTGGCGCAGGAGATCAGGAAGCTCTCCAAAGAGTGCGGCGAAACCGCGGCAAGCATGAAGGCCCTGGAGAAGAGAGTCGGGGCGGAGCTTCGCGAGGAACTCGCCGAGGTCATTGCCCGCCTCGACAACGTGGCGAGGCTCTCTGGGCTCCTGGGAGTTAATGCCGCCATTGAAGCCGCGCATGTCGAAGGGGCGGGGACCGACTTCAAGGTCATGACCGACGAGATCCACCAACTGGCCAGCCGGTCGGCCGATGCGGCGCGCAGGACCGAAGGACTCATCAAGGCCTCGGTCTCCCAGTCAAAGACGGGCGAGACCCTGGTCAGGGAGATCGCGCAACGGCTCGATGAGGCCGTGCAGGGAGCCCGCGCAGTCAGCAACTTCGCCGATGAGATCAGCAAGAGCATCGACGAGCAGACCACCGGCGTGGAGCAGATCTCCCGCACCGCCCAGTTGATCAACACCGTCACCCGCGAGAACGCCGCCAGCGCCGGCGAATCCCTCCAGGCGGCGGAAGATCTCGAAAAGCAGGTGGAGCAACTCTCCACCATGGTCAACAAGTTCACTTACTAGCTCATCGACCTGCCAATGCCCACTGACCTCACCCAGTATGATCACATCTGGACCAACGCCCGGCTGGCGACCCTTGATCCCGCAACGGGAACGGAGTACGGCCTGCTGGAGGAGCACGCCCTTGCCGTTCGCGATGGCCTCATCGCCGCACTCATCCCGATGCGGGACCTCGATCTCGCCTCCTTCCACGGCGCACTCACCGACTGCCAGGGAGCCCTGATCACGCCCGGCTTCATCGACTGCCACACCCACCTGATATATGGCGGCAACCGCGCCGGCGATTTCGTAAAGCGCATGCGGGGGGTGAGCTACGAGGATATCGCCCGCTCCGGCGGAGGAATCGTCTCCACCGTCGCGGCAACAAGGGCTCTGTCGGAGGATCAGCTCTTCCTGAAAGCGCGGCCGAGAGTCCTGGCGCTGATGAGCGAGGGGTGCACCACGGTGGAGGTGAAGTCAGGATATGGCCTCACCGTGGAAGATGAGCTGAAGATGCTGCGGGTGGCGAGGCGCCTGGGACAGGAGCTCCCCGTACGCATCAGCACGACCCTGCTGGCCGCCCACGTCGTCCCTGCGGAGTTTGCCGGAAAGGGCGACAGCTACGTGGACCTGATCTGCTCCGAAATCATCCCACGAGCCGCGAAGGAAGGGCTTGCCGACGCGGTCGACGTCTTCTGCGACAGCATTGCCTTTACCGTTCCCCAGGCCGAGCGTGTGCTCGAGGCGGGACGGGAGCACCGGCTGGGGCTTAAGGTGCACGCCGAACAGCTATCGTCCTCTGGCGGCGCGGTTCTGGCTGCGGCCTACAGGGCCTGGTCCGCCGACCACCTGGAGCATCTCGACGGGTTCGGGCTCCATGCCCTGCAGGGTACTGGGACCGTGGCTACACTTCTCCCCGGGGCCTTCTACTTCCTGAAGGGAAGCCATCATCCGCCGATCGACCTGCTGCGCCAGCACCGCATCCCGATGGCACTGGCGACGGATCTCAATCCCGGAAGCTCACCTCTTGCCTCGATCAGGCTGATCATGAACATGGGGTGCATCGTGTTCGGCCTTTCTCCCGAAGAAGCGGTCGCCGGGGTGACCCGAAATGCCGCACGCGCCTTGGGATTGGGAGATCGACTGGGGACCTTGACGGTCGGTAAGGAGGCTGACTTCCTGCTCTGGAACCTGCAGGACCCGGCCCAGCTGGTCTGCGAGGTCGGCCTGAACGCGCCGTCGCGGCGGGTGGTAAAGGGAGACTCCGGCGATGCATAAATCCATCGACATGGCCATCTGGCAAGGGCGGATGGATGCCGAGACGGGGGCGACGCGCTGGCACCAGAAGGTTGTGCCCCTCACCCACGAGGTAATCGACAGCGGGGAGCCGGGGTTCGTGCTGCTGGGCATCTGCAGCGATATCGGAGTGAGGCGCAACCTCGGTCGAGCCGGGGCTGAAAAAGGCCCGGACGCGATCCGCGTCGCCCTCGCCAGCCAGGCCTGGCACCTCCCCGCTCCCTGTTACGACGGTGGGAACCTCCAATGTTCGGGGGATGATCTCGAGGCCCTTCAAAAGGAGCAGGCGTCCTGGGTGACGAGGCTCCTCGACCTTGGCCACTTCCCGCTGCTGCTGGGGGGCGGCCACGAGATCGCGCTGGGGACGAACCTGGGGCTGAGGGAGCATCTGGAAAGAAATGAGACACGCGGCGTGGTGGGCATCATCAATTTCGATGCCCACTTCGATCTGCGCAACGCCGGTCACTCCACCTCGGGGAGCCCCTTCTTCCAGATCGCCGAAACGTGCCAGCAGGAGAGCCTGCGCTTTCGTTACCTCTGCCTGGGGGTGAGCGAAGTCGCCAATACGGCGGCGCTTTTCGAGAGGGCAGGCTCACTCGGGAGCGAATGGCTGCTGGACGAGCAGTTGGCGGGGTGGAAGGTGACCGAAGCGCAGGAGCGTGTGCGGGATTTCGTGAAAGCCTGCGACTTCATCCACCTGAGCATCGACCTCGATGCGCTCCCGGCCGGCGTGGCCCCCGGGGTAAGCGCCCCGGCTCCGCGGGGCGTGAGCCTGGAAGTCATCGAGCATCTCCTTCAGGTGATAAGGAGCGTGGGAGGGAAGAAGCTGAAGATTGCCGAAATCGCCGAGTGCAATCCCGATTTCGACATCGACGGCCGCACCGCCAAAGTCGCCGCCCGCCTCTGTCATCTGATCGCCCGGCGCACCCCGGTCTCCTGAACTTAAAATCCCCCTCCCCGGGACGAGATCGACCAACTCAGCTTAGCCACTCCCCCTCCCCCGGAGAGAGGGGGTCGGGGGGTGGGGGAAGGTGCCACGAAGAGCTGCTAGGACTAACGGCGTAAAACCAAATCCCCCCCCCTTTGTCAAAGGGGTGGTCCCCTCGGCGAGAGGCCAACTCTAATTTCGGAGCCCAACATGACAACCCGATTCGATCCCACCCGCCGCGTCACCGCACCGAGGGGGCCGGAAAGGAGCGCGAAAAGCTGGCTCACCGAAGCCGCTCTGCGGATGCTGATGAACAACCTCGACCAGCAGGTGGCGGAGCGCCCGGAGGAATTGGTTGTCTATGGTGGAATCGGGCGGGCGGCCCGAAACTGGGAATGCTACGACAAGCTGGTGGAGGTCCTGCGTCGCCTGGAGGAGGACGAAACGCTGCTGGTGCAGTCCGGAAAGCCGGTCGGGGTCTTCAAGACGCATCCCGAGGCGCCGAGGGTGCTGATCGCCAACTCGAACCTCGTCCCGCGCTGGGCGACCTGGGACCACTTCAACGAGCTCGACCGCAAGGGGCTCATGATGTTCGGCCAGATGACCGCCGGCTCCTGGATCTACATCGGTTCCCAAGGTATCGTGCAGGGGACCTACGAGACCTTCACCGCTGCGTCCAAGAAGCACTTCGACGGTGACTGCGCCGGGCGCTGGATTCTCACCGGCGGGCTGGGCGGCATGGGCGGAGCCCAGCCCCTTGCGGCGACCATGGCCGGGTTCTCGATGCTGGCAGTGGAGTGCGACGAGAGCCGCATCGACAAGCGGTTGGCCACAGGGTACCTCGACCGGAAGGTAAAGGACCTGGACCAGGCGCTCTCCATCATTGAGGCGGCGTGCCGGGATGAACGGGCGGTGTCCGTGGGACTTGTGGGAAACTGCGCGGAAGTGTTGCCGGAGATGGTCTCCCGCGGCGTGAGTCCCGACCTCTGCACCGATCAGACCAGCGCCCATGACCCCCTCAACGGTTACCTCCCCGCCGGCTGGTCTCTTGAGAAGGCAGCCGCCATGCGGAAAGACGATCCCGCCGAGGTGATAAGGGCGGCCAAAGCCTCGATGGCTCTCCACGTGCGGGCCATGCTGGAGCTGCAAAGACGAGGTACCGCGACCTTCGATTACGGCAACAACATCCGCCAGGTGGCGTACGAGGAGGGGGTCGAAGACGCTTTCGACTTCCCCGGCTTCGTCCCTGCCTACATCCGGCCCCTCTTCTGCCAGGGGATCGGCCCCTTCCGCTGGGTCGCCCTCTCCGGCGATCCCGAAGACATCTACCGGACCGATGCCAAGGTCAAGGAGCTCCTCCCCCACGACCCGCTTCTCCACAAATGGCTCGACCTCGCCCGGGAGCGCATCCAGTTCCAAGGCCTCCCCGCCCGGATCTGCTGGCTGGGCCTGAAGGATCGAGCCAGGGCCGGTCGCGCCTTCAACATGATGGTCGCCAAGGGAGAATTGAAGGCGCCCATCGTGATCGGCCGGGACCATCTCGATGCCGGCTCAGTGGCGAGTCCCAACAGGGAGACCGAGGCCATGGCGGACGGCTCTGACGCCGTATCGGATTGGCCCCTCCTCAATGCCCTGCTCAACACCGCCAGCGGAGCGACCTGGGTCAGCTTCCATCATGGCGGCGGAGTCGGCATGGGGTTCAGCCAGCATGCCGGAGTCGTCATCGTGGCCGACGGGACCGAGGCGGCGGCGAGAAGGCTGCAGCGGGTCCTCTGGAACGACCCGGCCAGCGGTGTCATGCGCCATGCCGACGCCGGCTACGAGTTGGCCATCGAGTGCGCCCAGGAGAACCAGCTCGACCTGCCGATGGTGGTCTCTCCCTCTCCCCCCGGGAGAGGGTCGGGGTGAGAGGGAGAGACCACGATATGCTCACTGTGAACCTCCAACCTGGCCGCCTCACGCTGAAGGAGCTGCGACAAATCAGGGATAACCCTGTCCACGTCACGCTTGATCCCGGCTGTGTCGATGCCATCAACAGGTCGGTCGAGACAGTCGCCTCGCTGATCGCCGAAGGGCGCGCCATCTACGGCGTCAACACCGGTTTCGGCCTCCTCGCCAGGACCCGCATCCCCACCCATGAACTCGAGCAGCTCCAGCGGGCCATCGTCCTCTCCCACGCCGCGGGAACGGGACCGCTGATGGAGGAGTCGACGGTCCGCCTGCTCATGACCCTCAAAATCAACAGCCTGGCCAGGGGGTATTCAGGAATCAGGCTCCAGGTGATCGAGGCCCTGGCCCGCCTGCTCGAGGCCGAGGTTTACCCGTGCATCCCTCAGAAGGGCTCCTGTGGCGCCTCCGGAGACCTGGCGCCGTTGGCTCACATGAGCACTGTTTTGTTGGGGGAAGGGGAAGTAATCCACCGGGGGGAGCGACTGCCGGGGCTGCGAGGGCTGGGCATAGCGGGACTGGAACCGATCACCCTGGCGCCCAAGGAAGGCCTCGCCCTACTTAACGGCACCCAGGCATCAACGGCCTTTGCGCTGGAAGGGTTATTTGAGACCGAGAAGGTCTATTCGGCCGCCCTGGTGGCCGGAAGCCTCAGCGTGGACGCTTCCCTCGCCAGCAGGTGCCCCTTTGATCCCCGCATCCATGAGGCGCGGGGCCTCCGGGGGCAGATCGACGTGGCGGCGGCGTATCGCCACCTGCTGACCCACAGCGCGATCGAGGCATCCCATGAGGGCTGCGAGGCCGTCCAGGATCCCTACTCGCTCCGCTGCCAGCCACAGGTCATGGGGGCCTGTCTCGACCAGATCCGCTACGCCGCCGGAATCTTCCTCACCGAGGCCAATGCCGTTTCCGACAACCCTCTGGTTTTCACCGACGAGCGCGAGATCATCTCCGGCGGCAACTTCCACGCCGAGCCCGTGGCGCTTGCCGCAGACACCCTAGCCCTCGCGATAGCCGAAATCGGCGGCCTCTCCGAGCGGCGGATAGCCCTGTTGATCGACGCCAACCTAAGCAAGCTCCCCCCGTTTCTGGTCGAGAAGGGGGGCCTCAACTCCGGCTTCATGATCGCGCAGGTCACCGCCGCCGCACTCGCCAGCGAGAACAAATCCCTCGCCCATCCCGCCTCCGTCGACAGTCTCCCCACCTCTGCCAACCAGGAAGACCATGTCTCCATGTCCACCTTCGCCGCCAGGCGGTTACTTGAGATGGCCGACAACACCACCGGCATCGTCGCCATAGAGCTCCTGGCGGCCTGCCAGGGCGTCGATTTCCGGTCCCCCCTCAAAACCTCCCCCCTGCTGGAAGAAGCGAAGGGCATACTGCGCCAGGAAGTGAGCTTCTACGATCACGACAGGTATTTTGCCCCTGACATAGAGAAAGCGAAGCGATTGGTTAAGGAGGGAGCCTTCATCGAC
>NZ_JBXKJL010000233.1:0-6586 GCF_056994735.1 Geomonas sp. | reverse complement strand
CCGTATATCGGACCCCGGGCTCTTCCTCAGAAGTGAAGGTGGAACGCCCATCTCACGTTTTATGGTGGTGCCTGGCTTTACGGTGGTGCCTGTTGAGGGAGGTGGCGTGGTCGATTCACCCGATGGTGCCGGCGTCGTCTCGGTTCCCCGTGGGTGACCGGGGTAGGGAGGCCTGGGCCGGGTGGTGCCGAACGGCTCTATTTCCGACGGTACCTCGGGAGGCGCAGTCCTGACGAATCTGTAGTTCCTGCGCCAGGCAACGACTCCTCTGAGCTCGGCGGGGGAAAGGGTCCGAAGCGCCGCGATGCGTCCTCCGCTGGCGATGAATTGCTGGCCCGGCAGGAGGGTGATGGTTGCAGGTACCGATACGTCCGCCCTCCCCCTGAGAAGCGTCACCTCCGTCACGGCCGGCTGGCGCTCAACGAGGAAATTGGCTTCGCTGTTCAAGACCAGGCTGATGTTGGGCCCCTCGACGCAGGCACGGTCGCGCTTCAGATAGGCCTGCCCCTTTAACATCCGGACCAGGATGCATTTGCTCTGCTCCAGCCAGTCGAAGAAAGGGTCGGTATTTTCATCCAGTTGGAGGTAACCGCCGTCGCGGAATTCCACGATGGCGCTCGATCCCGCACCGGTGGCGACGGTGGAGCCGATGAGGACGGGGTCCCCATCCCTGCCCATTGAACTGTTCAACCAGACGCTCGGCCCGGAGACCCGCAGTGTCCCGATGACGCTGCCGGGCTGCGTGGTGAGGGAAACGCATCCGGTGGCGGCAAGGAACGAGATCATCAAAGCCAGGTGAAGGACCAGGATGGGACGTTTCATAGTTCCTCCTATCTGCCCGCAGGTACCCCGAAGAGATAACGGGATTGCCCTATTTCCGCCGAATCGACTTCATCACCCGGGAGCCAGAGCACCCGCCGCCCCGCGGCATCCCAGAGCACGAATTCGTCGGACGTCTTGTCCAGCAGATAAAGATCGCCCCGCACCGAGCTGAGCATCTTGGTCTCGGACGCTACCACCACGCGGGGAAAGCGGGCCGGCCGCTTGAGGACACCGTAGGCCATGGGGAGGAGCAGGACTGAGAGCAGGAAGACCAGGGCGAAGGGTGCAGTCAAGAGGATGCGCAGGCGCCAAGGTTCTACGACCCGCCAGGCGAGGAGCAACAGGACGCCCGCCTTGATCACGCTCAGGGTGAGGTTGAAATAGACATTGTCGAGGCTCGCGGAATCGCCCGCCACCAGCCAATCCCTGATCCGGGCGGCGTCGCCGCTGGTTGCAGAGGTCTGGACGAAAAGGAGGTCGGAAACCGACAGCGGCGCGGAAAAGAGAGCCAGTTCCCGGTCGATCAACAGGACAAGGAGGACCAGGAGAACCGAGTAAGCTGCTGAACGGCATCCGAGCGGGCGGCAGGAAACGAAGTTGGTGAACCGGCCCTTTACCGCGTCGAACTGCCGACGAAGCCCCATCCAGCGCAGCACCGTAACCAGGGCCACGACGGCGATGGCGGCGAGCAGCAGCGGCAGGGCGATCCGGGACAGGAGGTCCGCCATATCCGCCACAAACCTGGCACCCTCCTGCATGTACTGCTCCTGGCTGAAGGAGAAGAGAGCGCTGATGCCGAGGAGATTCAGATGAGCTCTCTTGATCAAATATCCGCAGGCATAGAAGATAGCGGCAATACCGGCGAGGGAGCCGGAAAGCCAGCCGAGAACGGTGGTGATCTCCTTGAAAATGTTCATGGCGTCACGCCGGGGTGGGAGGGGTGGTCGTGTTTTGGCATGCGGTCATTATACCAGCATCTTCTATGCTTTCAGGGACAGCGCCAGCCGCGAGGGTGACAGAGGGTGGTATGTCTACTAGAATAGTCTCTGTAGAAGCCGGGGAAAGTGATGTAGCAGATAGATGGAGTGACTGAAGAAGTCAGGGCAGGTCGATCACGGCAGCAGAAGGAGCGGCCAAGCCTGAGATAATGATCTTCGCCTACTGTGTTCGAAAATAGGAAAAACCGGCTTTCCACGTCGGAGAAGCCGGTTTTTCTATTGCTGTGACGAGATGTTAGTTGGAGGAACAGGAGTCTCAGAGGTCGGCGAAAGAGAGCAGGTGCCGTCTCTGCCCTCTTTGCTACCTAAGCATAGACTGAAAAGCCAGTTTGAACCTTGGCCTGGGTTGCCTGCTGGGCAATCATGTTTGCCATCTGCTGCTGGGCATCCGCCGACTTCTTCATGATTGCCATGGTAGCCTGCTGCTGCACCAGCGCCGCCGCATTTGCCACCTGGAAAGCTGCCATATCGCTTATTTCCATTGCTTCATCCTCCCCACAAGGAGATATCGGCAGATTGTGTTGAAACTGGAGGGATTACTTTTTCTGCGACAGGGCAGCAAGTCTTTCCTGTGACTGTTTCGCCAGTGGACTGTTCGGGTACTTCTCGACGATCTCCTGGTAGAGCTGGCGAGCGTGATCCCGGTTATTCTGCTTTTCCTCGAACTGTGCGGTCTCGTAGAGCTCCTTGCTCTTGTCACCGGCGCAGCCATTCAAGAGACCGATAGAAATCAGGGCTATCAATAACAGTCGCTTCATCAAGCACTCCTTTTATAGGCATTAAAGCAAGTCGCAATTTATTCTGAAACTCTGGCATAGTCGCGGCAGGGGAGAATCCAGGTATCTTTGCACCCTTCGACAAGCTCAGGGTGAACGGTCTGGTAGTGATCGGGAAGATGCCGACTGAGTCGATGCTGGCCCGTCAGCTCCATTATGTACTCCGTGCTGGCCGCTCAGGTGCATTATGCACTCCGCCAGATGCTATGTACTCCGTTCATGTGCTGGCCCCTCAGGTGCGTTATGTACTCCGTTCGTGCTGAGCCTGTCGAAGCACGCAATTCTATTGTTTCCCCGTCAACCATTCCTTCACCGACGCTGTCTGTTCCTCACTGAGAGTGATCCGTGATCCGCGGCAGAGATTGAGGACATTCTCGAAGTACTTCTGCGCCAGGGTGGCCGCGTCCACCTGTCCCGGCTGGAACCGGTATCTCACGTGCCCCAAGCCCAGCAGAACGAAGTTGACATGGCTGCGCGCTACCGCGGCACCCTCTTCGGCGCAGCAATCCCGTACCGCCTTGGAGGTCCTGCTCAGACTGTATCCGTTGGTGTTGACCTCGTTTGCCAGACAACGGAACAGCGCCTGGTAATGTTCGGCAGGAAGGAGCGGCGTGTCGGTGATGTTGTGAATCTTCACCTGCAGCGAGTCCATCTTCTCTTCAGGCGCCTGGTGAATGGCCGGATCGTAGAGGAACCCGGACATGAGGCTGGACTGCTCGATTCCCAGCAAGGTCAGCTGGCCAAGAAGCCCTTTGAAGCTGCCGCTTCCGAACCACTGCGATTCCATCACGGCGGGTCCGAATTTCAGGGACAGGAGATGGGCCATCTTGGCCATGACAACAGGGACGGAAGAGGTCTTGACGGTGTCGACGATGAACTCCTCGATCTTCTGCCTGGTCTCGGGAGTGAGGGATGGTTCTACCGCCACCGGCGCCTGCTCCAGATCCTCACTTGCCATCTCCGCGGCAGGAGCGTGGCAGCCGATTTTCCACGGATCATCCTCGATGAGCACCAGCTCCTGCCTGGAATTGACCAGCTCCTGGGCGAGCCTTCGCAGAGTCCCATATCCCAGCCAATTGGTATCGCGCCCGAACTCCTTGAACTCCCGGAAAATCTTCGGCAAATCCGCAGCCTGGACCGGCCCCGACTCCGAGACTACCTCGATGACTCTTCCGGAGATGCGGCCGATGAGACTCCCCCCGGTTTTCACAGTCACCGAGTCGGGGATTTCCCGGTCAGCTTCCACATCGACAAAGCCGATGCCGTCGCTGATGAAGTCGTCGAGATCATAGACGTTATCCGCCGAGGCCTTGTAGGCCGGCGAGGCGTATCCTACTGCCAGCACAGAGGTCCTGCGGTCGTGCTTGCGCAGTTTGATCAAGACGGGGGTAAAGTCGGCATCACCGGAAAGGACGATGAACTCGTCGATGGAGGGGTAGTGGTGCAGGGTCTCCAGGATATCCATGACCATGTGGACGTCGGTGCTGGTCTTGCCGCGGCTGGTCAAGGGAGGGCAGTCGATGACCTCGAAGGCGGACTTGGTGAAGTAGGGCCTGAAGTCGGCAAAGGAAGAGGGATTGAGATAACACCTGCGGATCAGGATGCGGCGCTCGACTGATGACTCCACAAGCCAGCGCAGCCACCTTTCCGGCCTGGTGGCGAAGGCCTTGGCCAGGTTCTGGTCCTGGTTGTGGAAGTTCAGAAAGATATTGTCAAAGTCGACAAACAGCGCGGATCGGATGATAGATGGCTCCGCCATGTTCGAGCTCCTTTTGTGTCAGTTCCCTTATTAAACCAGCAGCCAGATGGTCAGCGGAAGGGTGAAGAAGGACAAGCAGGTCTGTACCGTGATGATCGAGGCCATGGCGTCGTGGTTCCCCCCCATCTGCCGCGAGAGGATGTACGCCGCCGGAGCAGTCGGGACGCTGAAAAGGAGCACGGAGACACTGAGCGCGAGTCCGGAAAGCCCGCAGTAATTGGCCAGGCTCCAGGCGAGGAACGGCTTGCAGACGAATTGCATCATCGCGCTCACCACCAGCGGGTGCCAGCAGGCCGCCACCTGCCCCGCCCGGAAGGCTGCCCCGACCGCCATGAGCCCGATCGGGAAGGCGGCCTTTCCGGCGAGGGTCAATGTGCTGTCGATAGCCGCCGGCAACTTCATTCCCGCCGCGTTCAAACCGATCCCGACCGCACATCCAATAATGAGGGGATTTTTGGCAAGGTCAATGAGGATCTTGCCGATTTTATAGCCCCCGCTGCTGGTGGCAAAGGAAAAGGCTGTGACACAGAGGACATTTATCAGAAAGATCATGAGCCCGGCCCCCAGCGCAGCAAGGAGAAGTCCTTCCTTCCCGAAGAGTCCTTCAGCCAGCGCCAGCGCCACGAAGGTGTTGAAGCGAACCCCACCCTGGAAAAGGGAGGTGAAGGTGGGCCCGTCGATGTGGCGGTTGGCCAGCCACCAAAGGGTCAGGAGCAGGGCGCTCACCAGCACCGTCCCTTCGACCGTGACCAGGAGTTTCAGCCACGGGAGGTCACCAAGCTTCTTGTTGGCCAGACTCGTTATCAGCATGGCCGGCATCAGCAGATAGTATGTCAGCTTCTCCGCACCCGGCCAGAAAGCATCCGGAAGAAACTGACTGCGGCGCAGGAGAAAGCCGCAAAGAATCATGGAAAGAACCGGGAAGAGAGCATTGGTAATCAAAGTCATTGCATCAGTCTCACAAGCAGGCAACGGAAGCTGTCAGGGATAAAGCTTATCAGGTTTACGGTGGAGGTGAGAATAGCATGACAGGAAGGGAAACAATCAAGAGTTTTTTTAATAGAGATGACAGCCGTCTTTGATAGAGTTATACCTGCTCGCCAGACAGCAGCCTCACCAACCTGGGGAGAACCAGCGGGGGGATACTTCGGCGGCAATTTCTGCTTCAAAAACAGTTGCTGTCGGTCTAATATGCGCAGCGGAAATTACAACTCAAGGAGGGCACAGAGATGAAGATAGTAACACTGCTGGGAAGCCCGCGCAGCAAGGGGAACAGCTCCACCATCGCAAAATGCATCACGGAGACCGCATCCGGACTTGGGGCTGAGGCAAAGACCTTCGAACTGAACCGCCTCACCTACCGCGGCTGCCAGGCCTGCTACGCCTGCAAGAAGGGGCACGAGGAGTGCGTGCTGAAGGACGATCTGGCCGAGGTGCTGGGCGCCGTGAAGGAAGCTGACCTCGTCGTCTTCGCATCGCCGGTCTATTACGGCGATATCTCCAGTCAGCTCAAAGGCTTCATCGACCGGACCTTCTCGTACCTGGTCCCCGACTACACGACCAATCCCGAGCCGAGCCGTCTGGGCCCGAAAAAGATGATCTTCGTGCAGGTCCAGGGCCATCCGGATGAGTCCATGTTTGCAGACATCTTCCCGCGGTATGAAAGCTTCCTGAAGTGGCAGAACTTCACCGACATCAAGCTGGTCCGCGTCTGCGGCATCGGCCCCGGCACCGTCGACGGAGTCCCCGAGGAGGTTCTGCAGCAGGCAAGAGAGACGGTAAAGCAGATGATGGCATAACTTCCAATGACAGAAGGAGGATCCTCACGAGGGTCCTCCTTCTCTTCCAACTTCACCCTTCCTACCTACTTTGTTCCAGCAGCAGCATTCAACTCACTTGCCTGGTAGTCCTTCAGAAAGTTCAGAACGAAGTCGTCGATGATTTCGTTGACGCCCTTTTCCGGTGTAGTAGGAGAGAGGCCATCAGGACCTTTCGCACGGCCAACCGTCGAATGCAACGCATGCTCATACTTAGGCGAAGAGAATTCTTTCCCTTCGGGTGAGATGCATTTCCCGGAAAACGTGTAGTGGTCGGTGACAGTACTGCCCATGGCTCCGAAGGTGAAGCCTGTTTTCATTCCCTTCTTCGCCGCGTCACCGACATCTCCTGAGTTGTTCATCACGAAAGATAGTCTATATCGATCAGCCGCGTCAGTCTCTACAGGTTCGAAC
>NZ_JBXKJL010000232.1:0-4546 GCF_056994735.1 Geomonas sp. | reverse complement strand
GTTTTGCGACTTAGAAAATAAGAACATCAATATTGACAGCCGTTTTATAATCGGCGGTGGAAAAACCGAAGCTGGAAAGAATAGAACTGTTCCGATTCACAAAAAAATACTTCCATTAATTGAGAAGTATTACAATCCAGAAAATCAATATCTGCTGTCAAGTAAAATCGGCAGCAAGATGACATATAAAACTTTTCTATTATATTGGACTGAACTTATGACGACTCTTAATATGAAGCACACCCCACACGATACTAGATATACTACTGCCACCCTACTTGATAACGCTGGAGCCAATAAGGTAAGCATTAAAAAAATCATGGGTCATGCAATTTCAGATGTCACAGATGGAGTATATATTCAAAAAGATATTACAGAATTATTACGAGCAATCGACTTAATAAAAATATAACTTGACAAATTTGTAACCTAGTTGTATATTGTCTACATAGAGTAGCTTAATTCAACTTAGACTCTACACAACAAAACCACGGAAAACCCATCATATAGGCACTTTCTAAAACATCTAAAGCTTTTTTCTTCATAACTGCTCCAATCAACAAAGCCTTATAAACAGGCATTCTAACTAATATTAATAATAATTTGTATATTTTGTGTATATTACAATTGTTAAGAAAATGTTAACAAGGCTTCATTATAACATTCGAACAGATTATTTACAATTAAGTTTATTTTCTTACAAATATTATTATTTACAAAAAATCCTATAAGTAGTACAATAACTGCAAGAGTAAATATTAACCAACCATCAACAACCAAATTCAAAGGAGGATTTATAATGAAAAGTATATTAATGTTAGTAATGGCGTTCACATTATTGTCGGAGCCAAAAGTAGCAATTAACTCACAACTGGCTACTAATTTTTACAATGAAATCATAACGCAAAATATTGACTTTGAATATACTGTTGATTATTTAATGTCCGACGATGAAATGACAATAAATGTTTGGTGTGATGAAAAAATTTTTATTGTTTATGATTATAATTTTGATGCACTGCTAAAGATGGACAAGCTTGATGAATTAATGACCGAGTACAATATTAAGACATTTCAGTTTAATGTATATTCTGATGTTGAAGGTAGCGGATATCAATACATGAATGTCGTTTATTAAAAAATCAAAACCCCTCTTTGTACACGCATTGAGGGGTTATTTTTTTGTTGTTTTTTATTGTTGGAGTCACAATATCTTTCGTCTTTACACTGCGAATCGTTTCAATCCAAATGCCTACACGTCCACTCGAAACGATATAGACCCCATTTCGATGTAAGCATTGTTTCCATATGGCTTAACTGTCCCATCTATACCAATTTCAAGATATCCAAACGCTCCGTTGCTTACACATGCTCGGCGTATTATTTGAGACGGTCTATATCCGACTGGTAAAATAAAAGCAGAAGTTCCCAATACTCCATTTTTTATTGACCCTATTAGCTTAACTTCTCCAATAGAATTTTTATAAAATCCAACGGTAGTAGAATTAGATACCCATGAATTAGTGAATGTTGGAGTAATAATTGCTTCCTGTGCTAAATTTGCTTTTAAATTAATTCTTTTATTAATATAAATAAATAATTCTTTTAAATTAAGTAATGAATTAATTGTTCCATTAAACCATTTATTAAGGAATTTAGATAATATCATATCAATTTCAGTAGATGTTGGTTCATTACCAATACCCAAAATAGTTGTAAGGTCTAATGGTAGTATATTTTGGACTTCGACAGACTTTCCGCTCGCTGTAGCCGAATCTACATATTGATGTCTAATCCAAAAGGAAAAGTAATTTCCATTTGTAGAAGTTTCTGTTAATACTGCTGATACATGATAAACAGTATTTATTACTGGAGAATTTATTAATAAAACACTATTACCTATGTCTGCGCCAGACTCATTTTTTGCATATAGCCAAATTGCATTGCACGAACTATTGGTAACTTTAACATCACAGCTTATATAAACTTTCTTACCTATTGACTGTAGTATGCTAAGGTTATTACTTGCTGGTTTTATAGCCGGACTAGAAGACGTTCCATCTCCAGTATTAATCAATACGCTACCGTTTACTGAATTTACAGAGAATGAAGCTGACCATCCAGCAGTTCCATTTCCAAAATCACCATTTATTACAGCGTTTGTTGCAGGGAAATAGGTATCTGCGTCCAATTCTTCTAATCTATCATCTAAAGTAGCAAATATTTTTCCTTTGGTTGCCGAACTTTTTGCATTAGTAATTTCCGCTACCGAATTTGCGGAAGATATTGCGCTGTTTTCCGCGGATGCTTCATATGCCTTTGCATTGTTTTCAGAGGTTTTAGCGGATATTTTGGATAATTCTGCGTTAGTTTCTGACTGCGCAGACGCGTTTTTGCTGTTAAGTGCCAATGTCGCGCTTTGCGAGGCTGACGTTGCTGAACTAGCGGAGTTTGTTTCACTTGTCTTAGCATTTGACTCGCTGATTTTAGCATTGATTTCGGATGTTTTTGCGTTAGTCTCGGATGTTTTTGAATTTGTTTCATTCGTCTTAGTAGCATGCGCGCTTGATAAAGCTTCTGAAGCTTTTATTTTTGAAATTTCTACTTTAGTAACAACAATATCCTTCATTGCCGTTACTCTCTGTTCCATCTGCGCAAACTCTGACGGCAATACGCTAGGAAACATGTTAACCGCATTGATAGCCACTCTAACATTAAAATAACCTATTCCACTATGCCACTTTTCACCAGATTCCGAATACGCGCGAATTTGTACTTGCATCATGCCAGACTTTTGTAATTGGTCTTCTGTGATGTTCCATGTCAATAGTATTGTGTCTGAAATTGTTTTATTTTCTAGGTCAATTACGTTTGTCATTCCGTTAATCGAGCAATCCAATTTAAATGTCATTGCTGTCAAGTCGATGCCTCCATAAGTTAGTGGCACAGAGAACGCTCTGGCTTCGCATCCGTTGTCGCAAGCATACCCAATATCCTTCTCACTATCTGACACGTTCATCTTTCTACCAATTACCGTTATCATATAATCACCGCCTTATTTTTTAAAATTCCCCTAGCCGATTATGACTAGGGGTTATTTTTATTTATTCATTTTATCTCTGGTTAAAGTTCCAACCCTGCCGTCAATAGTTAAGTCGTGTTTCTTCTGATAGTCTCGAATCGCCTTGTCGGTTTTCTTTCCGCAACCCCCATCGATAGAAAGCTTAAATCCATCTTGAACGAGCTCCCATTGAACCCACTTGACAGCAAGTCCTTTCATTCCCTTGAAAACTGTTTCGCTTGGTTCGGGATAAGGATTTTCTTTCACATATTCCAACCAATCTGGAATACCATAGTTTGTCCATCGCAACGGATTGAATTTTTCTTTATGTACGTTGTCTTTGGAAGATTTCATTTCGATTGTATATCCGTTGCCGTCATATAATCCTATGTGAGTCATTTTCTTTTGGACGACACTATACTTAAATACTTGGCACACCTTCTGACGCTGAATTTTGACAATTAAGCCACGTTCAGCACACTTATCATAATATCCTTGTGCGGTTGTATCAAATCCGCTAATTGGGTAAAATGAACCGCTACAATCAGCACCGATTTTGTCTTTGCCTTCGGCAAGTTTCCCATCGTAATAATCTGCATTGTAAGTCTTGGAGCCGAACCATGCAAATAATTTGTGCGTTAACTTCGATGTGATTTTTTCGCTGTTTGCACCCCATAGATAAATAGCCTTGGATTGCCATAAATATTCAAACCATTCGAGTAATTGCTTATTTGTTGGTTTCATCTATTCACCTTCTTTTTTCATCGTTTGCGTTCCAAAATAAAAAGCGATTATCATAGTGAAAATTCCAATAAACTCTTGACCAGAGATTTCTCCTTTGACAGCAAGGAAACTAAAAACCGCCGTCAATATGAGTGTTACGAGTGATTTTACGTTGATTAATTTAGCTAATTTTTCTTTCATGTGTTTACCTTTCCCTTTCGTTCCTCTAATATTTTAATCCGCTCAAATGCCGATTTCAAAACTTCCTCTAGTCGAATTACGCTGTCATGGTCTTCTCTTGCGTTCGCTTTGATGTCTTGCATTTCTTTTTTTATGTCTGCGACACCTTCCTTGATATTTTTCAACTCCGATAGGATGGTTGCCGATTGACTGCCTTCTTCTTTGTTGTCTTTCTTTTTATTTCGCATGTATGCGTTAAAACCGAAAAACGCTGTCAAACAAACTGCGATTACTGATAATAAGATTGTCAATTCAATGGTCATGCATGGGATACCTTCTTTCGTTTGGGATTATTATTAAATATAAAGAGCCTAGGGATCGTGGCTCTAGGCTCTCTTGTGTTTACAGTTGTTACTTCGGAATATAATCCAATTATGTTTGATTACATCTTAAACTATTAACGCATTATCAATAAATTTTTGTGTCTTGTCCAATAATTCGGATAGTAATATACATTTTCTATTTTTAATTATTCCACCCCCGTCACCAATATAAATACTCGTTTCCTTGCCACTATTAAGT
>NZ_JBXKJL010000231.1:0-1285 GCF_056994735.1 Geomonas sp. | reverse complement strand
AAGCTTGGGCATGGAGGTACCGAGTATGTTGCCACCCTGCTGGGCTGCGATCCCAAGACCATCCGCCAAGGCCAACAGGATCTGGATCACCTCCCCGACGAGCTTGGCAAGCGGGTCCGTAAAAAAGGGGCGGACGCAAGCCGTGCCTAGGCACCATCCCGCAGTTGGAGGAAAACTTCCTGCGGGTGCTCCAGGACCGCACGGCGGGCGACCCGATGCGGCAGGAGGTCCGGTGGACCGACCTGACCTACGAGCAGATCGCCGAGCACCTGGCCGAGGCGGGCACGCCGGTCAGCGTGCCCGTGGTCAAGCAACTGCTTCGCACGCACGGCTACGTCACCCGTAAGGCCCAGAAATCCAAGGCGATGGGCGGGCATCCCGACCGCGATCAGCAGTTCGAGAACATCGCCCGACTCAAGCGGGAGTACCTGGAGTCGGATAACCCGATCGTGAGCATGGACACCAAGAAGAAGGAGCTGATCGGCAACTTCTACCGGGAGGGGCACCTGCTGACGCAGGGGGTTATCGAGACGTTCGACCACGACTTCCCCAGCTTCGCCTCGGGCGTGATCATCCCGCACGGGTTCTACGACGTGAAGCGGAATGACGGTCATGTGAACCTGGGCACCAGCCACGACACCGGCGAGTTTGCCTGCGACAGCATCGAGCGGTGGTGGGAGAGTCAGGGCCAGGCGTTATATCCTCGAGCGAGTTCGATCCTGCTGCTGTGCGACGGCGGCGGCAGCAACAGCGCCCGCCAGTACCTCTTCAAGGAGGACCTGCAACGGCTGGTCGATCGGCTCGGGATCGAGATCCGGGTGGCGCATTACCCGCCGTACACGTCGAAGTACAACCCGATCGAGCACCGGCTGTTCCCGCACCTGAGCCGAGCGTGCCAGGGTGTGATCTTCGAGAGCGTGGAGTTGGTGAAGGAGTTGATGGAGAAGGCGAAGACGAGCACGGGGCTTCGGGTGACGGTGGACATCCTGGACAAGGTATACCAAACGGGGCGGAAGTATGCGGCGGGGTTCAAGGAGGGCATGAAGATCGTGTTCGACGAGATCCTTCCGAAGTGGAATTACAGAGCGGTTCCGAGCGGATCATGACTTCGGGAAGTTATTGAATCGGCGATCCTTAAGCCATGGGCGCTACGTTTTCTGACCGCCCGCCGGTCACCGCCCCGCGCTACGTTTTCTGACCGCCGTTCACAGTGCTCGTCAAGCAGCGTCTTTGTGGCTCCGGGATGGAGTGGAAGGAGGCTGGAGCGGCGGCGGTGTTGAGTGTG
>NZ_JBXKJL010000230.1:0-17161 GCF_056994735.1 Geomonas sp. | reverse complement strand
AAAAAATGTCCCACCCGGTCGACACGGCGGGGTTGACATCGCCGTTCATATCAAGCGATGGAAACATCGACAGGTTTCTTGCAAACGTCTAACCTGAAAAAGTGTGTTAGACTTCTTCATCGTCCGGTCTACATGATTGCTTAGGCGTTGTTATGACTTTAGGTAAAGAGTTCATACGGTCTGCCGGGCAGGCCAGAGCAAGTAAGGCGGTCCTTTAACTGAGGCAGTCACGTAGGCGCAACGGGAAAGGAGGAAGGCATGACGGATCTGCAACCCGGGAAGATCAAGGAATTGAAAGGTGGCTTCACTGGTGAGATTCTTCTTCCGAGCGACGGGGCCTACGAAAGCGCGCGTAGGATCTGGAACGCGATGATTGACAAGCGCCCCGCGGTCATCGCTCGCTGCGCCACCACGTCGGACGTCGTCCGCGGGGTGAATTTCGCGAGGGACAACGGGCTCGTGCTCGCCGTTCGCGGCGGCGGGCACAACATCGCCGGCAATGCCATGTGCAACGGCGGGCTCGTGGTCGACCTTTCGAAGATGAAGGCTGCACGAGTTGACCCCGCCAGGCGCCGCGTCACCATCGAAGGCGGTGCCACGCTCGCGGACCTCGACGCTGCCACCCAGGCCCACGGCCTCGCCACGCCGGTCGGCATCAACTCCACTACCGGCATTGCCGGACTCACGCTCGGCGGGGGCTTCGGCTGGCTCAGTCGCAAGTACGGCATGACCGTTGACAACCTCGAGTCCGCCGAGGTCGTGACTGCGGCGGGTGAGGTGGTGCGTGCCAGCGCCACCGAGAACCCCGACCTCTTTTGGGCTCTCCGGGGCGGCGGCGGCAACTTCGGCGTGGTCACCCGCTTCGAATTCCGGCTCCACCCCGTCGGCCCCGACGTGCTGAGTGGACTCATCGTGTACCCGATCTCTGAGGCGAAGTCGGTGCTGCATCAGTACCGCGATTTCATGGCCAAGGCGCCGGAGGAACTCTCGGTGTGGACTGTACTGCGCCAAGCGCCGCCACTGCCGTTTCTCTCCGAGACTGTCCACGGAAAAGAGATGATTGCGCTCGCGCTGATCTATACCGACAATCCGAAGCAGGGTGAGCCGCTCATCGAACCGCTGCGCAAGTTCGGCACCTGCTGGGGGGAACAGGTCGGCGTCCAGCCCTACGCCGCCTGGCAGCAGACCTTCGACCCTCTGCTCACCCCCGGTGCCCGCAATTATTGGAAGTCCCATAATTTCACGACGCTCAAGGACGAGCTCTTCGACACCGTCTGCGAGTACAGCAACAAGCTGCCGTCACCTCAATGCGAGATCTTCTTCGGCGCCCTCGGCTGTGCCACAACACGTCCGGCCCCCGACTCCACGGCATACGCCCACCGCGACGCCCAGTTCGTGATGAACTTCCACGGACGTTGGGAGGATCCGGCCGACGACCAGCGCTGCATCGGCTGGGCACGAGACTTCTTCAAAGCTTCGGCCCCCTTTGCCAGCGGCAGCGTCTACGTCAATTTCCTCTCCGCCGACGAAGGCGAGCGCGTCCCCTCCGCCTATGGCCCGAACTATGATCGTCTCGCCCAAGTGAAGCGCAAGTACGATCCGGACAACCTGTTCCACATGAACCAGAACATAAAACCTGCCTAGTCCGCGCTGGAGACAGAATCGACTTCACCTGAGGCCCTTATCGGGGATCCAGATTTCACGTCGTTTGGGAGCTGGATTCCCGATCAGAACCGCTTCGGGAATGACAGTTTGGAAGCTGGCGGAAGATTGGCAATCAGGAGACACTTTGAGATAATCTTCACGATGGATTTCCACCCGATGACGGCTTCGGAACTGAATCCAGAGTCAGCCCTGCTGCATCACCCACCGCATTAGCAAACCCTATAAATTCAATCCCGAAAACATTGAACCTACTAAAGGCGCAAAGAGTGCCAAGGGGATCTCAAAGTCCTTAACTAAAGTACATCTCCCTCCTACGCGAAAGCCATTGCCACAGGAGCGCCGCATCAAAAAATCAGCCTGTATATAGTATAATGCGATCATACCGAGAAGGACGATCTGCCGGCGATCGTATGAGAGGTGGGTTGCCCTTCAGGTCGTCAGCTCTGCGATGGAGGAACGGGCATGAAGTATACCTCGGATACTTCGAAGATTTTTAACCGGTATGATATCCGTATCGAGGTGACGCCACAGAAAGCACGCACCGTTTCCCGAGACGAACTCCTGCAAAAAGTGGTCGATTGCCTGGTCGAGGGCGATGAGGAGGGGATCGAGGATGTGGTGCAGAAGGTCCTGGAGACAAACGATCCGCGGCACGTCATCAATGATGTCCTGATTCCGGGGATGAACGAAGTCAGCCGTCTCTGGGAAGAGGGTGTCTACTTCCTCCCCCAGGTCATTTTATCCTCCGATGCCATGTTTGCCGGCATTGCCTTGTGTGAGAAGAAGATGGGCAAGGCCATCGAAAAGAAGGCCAAGGTGGTGACCCACACCGCGGAAGGGGACATCCACGATATCGGCCAGGTGATCGTCAACGCGCTCCTCAACGCCGCCGGATTCGAAGTAATCAACCTGGGGGCGGATGTGCCGGTCGACGAGGTGGTGGAGGCCTGCAAGGTTCACAAGCCGATCATGCTTTCCGGAACGGCGTTGATGACCACGACCATGACGGCATTCCCCCGGATTGCGGCAAAACTGCGCCAGTTGGATCTCAACATCCCCTTTGTCTGCGGAGGCGGGGCGGTCAACGAGGAATTCGTGACGAGCTTCGATCTCGGCATCTGGGGCAAGGAGGCGGGTCAGGCCCCCGCGATGGCCGAGGATGCCCTGCAAGGACTCGGCTGGGCGGAGATGCGCGCCAAATGGAACCGCTAACGATCGGAGGATGCATATGAAACTGACGGATTCGATGGCGTACGGCAGCCCCGAGGAAATGATCTTCGGAACGGCCAGGTACCCGGTCACGACGAAACGCGGCCTGACGATCGGCGGCGGCCAGGTGATTCCCGAACTTGTTCCCCATCCCCGGCCCGGCAGCGAGAAGGATCTCAAGTCCTTGCTGCGCGAATTCGAGCGCGCCAACAACGATGCGCTGGAGAGGTGCGTGGTCGTGGGGCATCCGGCCATCGTCATCGAAAACGAACACGTCTTCCAGATGACCCATAACGCCGGTTGGGGAAGGGAGCTTGCCGCGCAAACGGCCTCCCAACTGGACGAATACCGGGAGAGATACGGACTGAAGGCCGCGTCCCGTACCACCATCGCCGACATACGCAAGCCGGAGATGGTGGACATGAGAAATTCGGACCGCACCCGCGAGGTGCTGGAATCGTTTGAGGCCTGCGCCCATCATGCGGATATCCTCTCCATCGAGTCGATGGGGGGCAAGGAAATATCCGACTATTCAATCATCAGGAACGACATCACCGGACTCCTCTTTGCGCAGGCGGTTCTGGGCGGCCGGGATATGGCGTGGCTGTGGCCCCGCATCGTGGACATAGCCGGTAAACACGGTTGCATCGCCGGCGGCGACACCGATTGCTCCCAGGCCAACACCGCCATGTTCATGGCTGGCGGCTTTACTTCCAAAGACGTTCCCCATACCCTGGCCGCCTTGAGCAGGGCCATCAGCGTGAGCCGCTCCCTGGTCGCCTATGAATGCGGCGCGGTTGGCCCGGGCAAGGACTGCGGCTATGAAAACCCCATCATCAAGGCCATTACCGGAATACCCATTTCCACCATCGGCAAGAGCGGCGCCTGCGCCATCATGAGCCTGTGCGGCAACGTCATGGGCGCCGTCTGCGATCTCTGCTCCAATGAAGCCGTCGAATACCACGACATGTTCGGCGGCAGCACCGCTGCCGTTTTCGCCGAAATCCTGGGGTACGACGCTGCAGCCATGAACGCAGCGGTCGAACTCGGTTTCCAGAAGCAATACCAGGCATGCCTGGTAAATTCCGACCGCTACCGCAGTCCCCACGGCTTCATCCTCTGCCCGGACAACGCCTGGACCATAGGCAAGGCGGTTGTCGATAACAATGAAAGCCTGTATGCGCGGGGACGAGCGGCCGCCATCACCTGTGGGGAGCTGATGCTGGGAGACCCCCGGTTGGAATTCACCGCCTTCGAGAACGAGTCGCTGCAAGGGTATATGAAAGAACTGGCATCGCTGCCGGAGAAGGAAGAAGACTTCATCGACCTCTGCCTGAACAAGTTCGGAAGGGTGAAAGGGTTCAGGCCGGCCTCCTATGGATTGTAAGTTGTTGCACGGAGGAACGCTTGGCCGGGACAGGCACCGGTGCCTGCCCCGAGGAGGATGTTGAAGCAGGAGCACCTATGTCTCGCCTGGCAATAGCCATGGATGTGGGGAGCAGCGGCTTGCGCGCGCAGGCCCTTGACCTCTTTTCCGGGAAGATCGTTTCCTCCGCAATCACCACAAGGCATCCCCTGCCGGGGGCCAATGTCATGGACCATCTCCACTTCGCGCTGGAAGTGGGGGTGGCGACAGCGAACAGCATCCTGGTCGAGGCGATCAACCGGGTCATCGCGGGACTTCGCGTTCCGGCGGAAGAGGTGGAGCGCTTCGCGCTCTGCGGCAACCCCATCCAGCTCTCCCTGTTCCAGGGGATAGAGATCCGGGACCTTGCCTATGCCGGAGCGCGCAAACTGGCGGCCCTCGGGGTCGTCCCCCCGGAACGGGAGGGAGCAGTCGTGGCGGCGTCGACCATTGCCGGATTGCATCTCCCCGGCCGGTGCGAGGTGATCATCCCGCCGGCGGTCCGCCACGAAGTCGGAGCGGATGCCCTGGCCATGTTGATTCAGACCGGCATGCTGGAAAAGGACGAGACCTCGCTGGCAACCGACTTCGGCACCAATGCGGAAGTGGCGCTCTTTCACGAGGGGCGCGTGATCACCGGTTCCACGGCGGCCGGGCCGGCCCTCGAGGGGCAGCAGATCACCTGCGGCATGCTGGCGTCTCCCGGGGCCGTTTCCGACCTGGAACCGGAGCCTCCCCATCATCGGCTCCTCCTGCTCGATGCCGAGATGCTTCCCGTGCAGGGGGCGCTGATAGATCTCGCGGAGAAGGGTATTATTGGGGACGGGGAGAGGCCGGTGCCGGTCGGGATTACCGGCACCGGCACCATTGCCGTCATCAGCCAGGCGATGGAGGCGGGGCTGGTCGCTCTGCCGCACATCACGACACCGGACGGCAAACTGCACCTGGGAGAGGATATCTTCCTCACCGAAGAAGACCTCGCCGAGGCGGGCAAGGCCTTCGGTGCCGTGCGGGCAGGCCACATCACCCTTTGCGGGGAAGCCGGCATCTCGCCCGACGACATCCGAACCGCTTACATGTCCGGCGCTTCGGGCACCTATGTCGATGCGCTCAAGGCACGCAAGCTCGGCCTGATCCCCTCCGGGGTAAAGACGGTCTACCAGGTGGGAAACACCTCGCTGGCAATGGCCAGAGACCTGGCAACCGATCCGCAAGCCCTCGACATGATGGCCCGCCTGGCAGAGAAACTCCAAGAGAGCCACTGCATGTTCGCGACCTCGAAGACCTTTAAACAACTCTACATCCTGGAGCTTTCCTACTGGACCGAAGGGATGCCGATCTCCCAATACCGGAGATTTCTCAAAAAGTACGGATTACCGGATCTGTTGCCGGGGGAGGGGACGCCGACGGTCATCAGAACCGTCCCCAGGGATATAAGCGATCTCGGCAGCCTGGGACTCGAGACCATCACGGATATCGGCAGGGTGGTGACGATGGCCGTGGAAGGGTGCATATCCTGTCTAAGGTGCATCAGGGAATGCCCCGGGAAGGCCCTCTCGATGGCTGCCGACGCCGAACCGGGAACCATCGCCCTGGATGAATCGTTGTGCCACGGCGTGGCATGCAGGCGCTGTGAACGGGTCTGCCCGGTCAAGGTGTTCAACCTGAACCGGTTTTTCAATCACGACAAGCCGAAGGACCGGTAAGAGGGGGATGACCCGCCCCATCGGCTGTCAGTTAAGGACATCGCCATGGCAGTACTCGCAATCCTCACCTGCGAAATCCTGGAGCTTGAATTCGCCCATCTGCTGACCACGGACCCGGAGGTGGCCGGGGTCACGGTGCTGGAAGACGCCAGGTCGGCCCGACTCATCGAGCTCCTAGAGTCGAAGGGACTCCGGAACCTGCGGCGGATCCCCCATATCAGAAGCTATACCCCCGAACCGGCGGAGCAACTGGAGGTCGTGATTCGCGTGATGGAACTGGGGCTGCACCGGAAGAGGAAAGTCCTGCAGCAGGCCCTCAGGGCTGCGGCGCGCGAGCTGGGACGCCACGCGGACGCATTGCTCCTCGGCTACGGGTTATGCGGCAACGCCCTCGGCAACCCGGAGGAGTTGCTGGAGCTCGACATCCCGGTCTTCATCCCCTGGGACGAGGGGCATCCGGTGGACGACTGTATCGGTCTGCTGATCGGCGGGAGGAAATGCTACTATGCCGAACAGTGCAAAACGCCCGGGACTTTCTTCATGACCCCCGGCTGGGCCTGCCACTGGAGACAGATGTTCGCGGGGTCTCACGGTGCGGCCGAGGACGCCCTGAAGAGGGTGTTCGCCGGCTATGAGCGCTCTCTTCTGATCGTAACGCCGGTCATGCACGAGGATGAGATGAAACGCCGTTCCGAGGAGTTTAGCCGGTTGCTCGGGTTACGTGTCGAAACACGGCAGGGGACACTGGATCTTCTCACCGAAACCTGGAACTCCGCCAAGGGCGCCGCTCTGAAGGCCGCGGCGGATTCGGGCGCACGCCATGCGCCTTTGCACCAAGGGAATAATCATGGCAATCACTAAAAGGGATCTCGCTTCTCTCCCCTTAATCCATGAAGGTTCCCACAGCCTGATCTACCGCCTGGACACCGGCAGTTACGGAAAGCCGGTCGTCATCAAGCTCCTGAAGCACATGTACGCCGAACCCCGCGAGATCATCCGCTTCGCCAACGAATACAATGTGACAAAAGATCTTGCTATCCACGGGGCTCGCCGCGCCTGCGACAGCATCACCATCGACGGCCTGCCGGCGCTCGTCCTTGAATATTTTGAAGGAGAAACACTCGGGGCCACGTTCGTGGATGAGCGCAGGACCCTGACGGAGGTACTGGAGATAGCGATCTCCATCGCCCAGATACTGGATGACCTTCATCGCCGCAACATCATTCACCGAAATATCAGCAGTTCCAATATCCTGGTCGATCGCACGCGGCGGAGCGCGACACTCATCGATTTCGGCATCGCCTCGCAGGGGAGCCCGAAAACCGGCCGGGCGGAGAGCCCCGACATGCTGGAGGGCTCGCTCCACTATATCTCCCCGGAACAGACCGGCAGGATGAACCGCTCCGTTGACTACCGCACCGACCTGTATTCCCTGGGTGTCGTCCTGTACGAAATCCTCACCGGCAAATTACCGTATGAAACGGCCGATGCGGCTGAACTCGTCCATTGCCACCTGGCCCGAAACCCGACACCACCTTGCGAGACCGACCGGTCGATCCCCGCCGCGCTTTCGGATATCGTGCTGAAGCTGATGGCAAAAAGCCCCGAAGACCGGTACCAGTCCGCTTACGGCCTGAAATCGGACCTGGAAAAGTGCTTGGCGCAATTGAGGAAGACGGGCGCCATACAAAGCTTTGAACTGGCAGGGGAGGATTTTTCCAGGACATTCCGGATTCCGCAGAAACTGTACGGGAGAGAACCGGAACTGGAAATTTTACGAACGTCTCTTGAACGGGTGCGCGGCGGGAAGGCCGAGGTCCTGCTCCTTGCCGGGGAGGCGGGGGTCGGGAAATCGGCCCTGATCGTGGAATTCCAGCGGCTTGCCGTCGACAGCGGGGCCATCTTCATAACGGGTAAACACAACGAATATCAACACAACGTCCCTTATCACGCGCTGATCCAGGCGTTTACCGGGCTTGTGAACCTGATGCTGACGGAAAGTGTCGAGCAATTGGCCCAATGGAAGACGCGGATAACGCAGGCGGTCGGGACGAGTGGCGCCCTGCTGATCGAGCTGATCCCGCGACTGGAACTGATCATCAGCAAAGAGCTTCCCCCCAGGGAGCCGGGGCCTGCCGGAGCGCAGCTTCAGTTTCACCAGGCGTTTCAGAACTTCGTCCGGGCCATTGCCCGGAAGGAAGGTCCTCTCATCATATTTATCGACAATATGCAGTGGGCGGATGATGCCTCGCTCACCCTCTTCAAATCGCTGATGGCCGGCCCGGAAAATCACTTCCTGTTGTTCATCGGCGCCTATCGGGACGACGAGACAGGCCCGGCCCGTCCCTTGACGATGGCCATCGAGGCCTTGAAACGGCTCAACGCGGTCGTCACTACCGTGCACCTGCAGAATCTTTCCTGCGATGCGGTGAACACCCTGGTCTCGGAAACCCTGAAGTGTGAACCGGCCCATGCCCGCCCCCTGGCGGAGCTGGTCTATGAGAAAACGCGAGGGAACCCCCTTTTCGCTCTCCAGTTTTTGCAGTCGTTGCATGACGAAGACCTGCTGGTCTTCAATTCGGATCTGAGGCGATGGGAATGGGACAACGGGCAGATCCGGAAAGTGGAGATTACCGGCAGCGTCGCCACGCTTACCATGCAAAAAATCGGGAAATTGCCGAAAAAGTCGCAGGAACTGCTGTCCCTGGCGGCATGCATCGGAAGCAGCTTTGCCGTGGGAACCCTGGCGGCGGTTGCCGGACAACCGGTTGAGGAGACCCTGGATACTTTGTCGGAGGTGGCCGAAGAAGGACTGCTCCTCCCCCTGGACTACCAGGAGCCGCCAATCGGAAGTCGTTTCGAATTTCCCCACGACAGGGTGCGCAAGGCATGCTATTCCCTCATCCCCAGGAGGGAGAGGAAATCGGTCCACCTTAAAATCGGGCGATTGCACCTGGGGGAGATGCAAGGGGCCGAGGTGGAAGAGAGGGTATTCGACATAGCGGATCACTTCAATGAAGGGTTTCAATACCTCAAAGACGGGCAGGAAAAAGTGAGGCTGGCGGAGTTGAACCTCGTCGCCGGACGCAAGGCGAAAAGAGCGGCGGCTTACCAGGCGGCCATCTGGTATCTGAGCATGGGGATAGGGATGTTGCCGGCGGACAAATGGGAGCGGCACTACAACCTGGCCCTCGCCCTGTTCATGGAAGCCGTGGAAGCCGAATACCTGTGCGGCAACTTCGAAAGGGGGGACTTGCTCTCCTCGGAAGTCATGAGTCATGTCACGGATATCCTGACGAGGATCAAGATCTACGAATTGAAGATCATATTCCATGGGGCGCAAGGTCGTGATGCCGAGGCCCTTGTCGCCGGGTATGGAGCACCGGGAGAGCCCTCCGCGGAAACGGAGGCCATGAGATCATACGTTGAAGAACTGGGCAAGGAACTCCTTCTTCTGGTCAAGGAAAAACCGGCTTCGCTGGATACGGAGGCCATCATCAAGGCCTCGCACATGCTCTCGGAGGAAATCCACCTTGAGCTGCTGCTCGACAAGCTGATGCGCATCGTGATCGAAAATGCGGGGGCTGAAAAAGGGATCCTCATAGAGAACAGGAACGGGATGCTGCTCATTCAGGCGAAAGGCGAGGTAGGTCACGAGCGGATCGAAACGATGCAGGAAACACCGCTGCAACAAAGCGGGGAACTCCCCCTTTCCGTCGTGCACTACGTGGCCCGAACCCAGACACCCGTCGTGTCGAATGATGCCTTTCGTGACAGCAGCTACGCCGCCGACCAGTACATCAGCGAACACCGGACGAAGTCTCTGCTCTGCCTGCCGATCGTCCACAAGGGTAATCTCAGCGGGCTCTTATATCTGGAAAACAATCTGACCACCAACGCCTTCACACCGGACCGGCTGGAACTGCTGAAGGCACTGTCTTCCCAGGCAGCCATTTCCATGGAGAATGCCGCTCTCTATGCCGACCTGGAAAAGACCATCAGAGAGGTCAAGGAGGCAGAAGAGACCCTGCGAAAGAGCGAGGAGGAACTGAAAAGACACCGCGACCATCTGGAAGAGCTGGTGCGGGAACGAACTGCGGAACTGATGGTTGCCAAGGAACGGGCCGAAGTGGCCAGCCAGGCCAAGAGCACCTTCCTCTCCAGCATGAGCCATGAGTTGCGCACCCCCCTAAATGCGATTCTTGGTTATGCCCAGATCCTCAAGCGCCAGGACAACCTGACCGAAACGCAACGGCAACAACTGGAAATCATGCGCACCAGCGGCGAGCACCTCCTCAGGCTCATCAACGACGTCCTGGATGCAGGGAAGATCGAGGCGCAGAAAATGGAACTCGAGGAGGTTTCGTTCGACTTGCCCGCCCTCCTCCGGCAAGTCTTCAACATTACGAGAATAAAGGGAGAGGAAAAGGATCTGGTCTTCAGGTATGAAGAGATTTCGCAGATGCCGGGACATGTGCGGGGGGATGAACGCAAGCTCAAGCAGATCCTGCTGAACCTGTTGAGCAACGCCTTCAAATATACCCGAAGGGGAAGTGTCACCCTGCGGGCCGGCTATGACCGGGGGGGCAACGGGCTGTTCCGGTGCGAGGTTGTGGACACCGGCGTCGGGATTGCTCCGGACAAGCTGGAATCGATTTTCGACCCCTTCACACAACTTACCACCGAGGGGCAGGCCCGCGAAGGAACAGGCCTCGGGCTGACCATTACCAAACAGCTGACGGCTTTGATGGGGGGCAACCTGGCAGTGGAGAGCGAGCCCGGTAAAGGGAGCATCTTCCGCCTTGAAGTGGCCCTGCCGGAGGTGCCCGAGGGAGAGATGGTCGCGGAGAAGGCGGAGCGCACCATTACCGGTTACAAGGGACGGCGCAGGAGCATCCTCGTCGTCGACGATGACGTGGCAAGTCTCTCCATGCTGGTCTCGCTGCTGGAACCGCTCGGGTTCCGGGTCGCCACGGCGGACCGCGGCGAAGAGGCGCTGCTCCTGGGGGCGAAGGAGAGGCCGGACCTCATGCTGCTCGACCTGGCGATGCCTGGAATGGACGGGCTCGCCGTGGTGCGGGAACTGAAGCGGCGCAAGCTTGATCAGCTAAGGATAATCGGCATCTCTGCCACGGTTTCCGACAGCGCCCAGAAGGAGGCGTTCATTGGCGAGTGCCATGACTTCCTGCCGAAACCGGTCAGTCTGGATGAACTCCTGGAGAGGATCCAGGCGCAGCTCGGCATCGACTGGCTGATAGCCGAACATGGGACCGAGGCCGTGCCTCCAGGAGGCACGGCGCCCGCCGGAGAGATCCTCATTCCGCCTATCGAGGAGCTGGAGGAACTGCACGAGCTTGCCCAACTCGGCGATTTGCGGAAAATCAAGGCGTGGGCCGTTGCGCTGGAAGAAAAGGATATACGTTACGAACCCTTCGCCCGAAAGCTTTGGGCACTGGCAGCGGGGTTCAAGGCAAAGGCAGTGTTGGCGCTCGTGGAGCAGCATCTGGGGAAAGTGCCGGAGGATTGACCTATTCAGTAACGAAACGGCAGATGCCAGTCCCACAGGCCGAGCATGGTAACAATCAACAGATGTCCCGATCTCCTGAACAGGGGAGAGCGAATTCACGATTACTAGGATTACTTCCATGTCCCGTCTGACGGCACTATCCATCCGATCGTTGCTGCTGCTGATCACCTTCGTGGTTGCCCTCCCCGCAGCGGGTATCATTCTCTATTCGGGGATTCAATTCCGCAATACGATGCTCGATCAGGCCCGCATGGAGACCGTCAGGCTTTCCGATAGAATTGCCAGCGAGCAGCAGAACCTGGTTGCCGGCGCCGGGCAGTTGATGACCGCCTTGGCCCAACTCCCCGAGGTCAAAGAGCGTGACGCCGTCAGGGTCGAGCCGATCCTGCGCGAGCTGCTCAAGCTTAACCCCATGTATTCGAACATCACCATCGCGGATCTGAAGGGTGCCGTCTGGGCTGCGGCACGCACGACGAAGCCTCCCTATGTCGTTTCCGACCGCCGCTACTTCCTGAATGCCCTGGCGACAGGACAACTGTCATCCGGCGAATACATCGTCAGCCGCGCCACTGCCAAGCCGACCTTTAACTTAGCCTATCCTCTGAAGGACTACCATGGCGCGATCATCGGGGTGATCAGTGTGAGCTTCGGCATCGAACGATATCGACAGCTGCTGGAGCGCATGCATTTGCCTACCCGAACAAGTTTCATCCTCCTCGACCACCGGGGTGTGATCCTGTACAGAGCACTCACCCCGGAACGGTACATCGGAAAACCTTATCCGGCCGACGAATTCCGAAAGATGAAGGAGGGGCCGGAGACAGGGACCGCCTTCAGATTAGGCCTGCAAGGAGATAAGCGGGTCATCTCCTACCGGAAGCTGCACCTCGAGGGGGAGCAGACACCCTACATGTACGTGACGGCAGGAATCCCGCTGGAGGCGGTCACTCGCGAAGCCAACAGGTCGCTCACCTACAGCGTGGTAATTTTTACCTCGTTTCTGCTGGTGGCATGTGTCATTGCTCTTCAGATCGGCAAACGTGCCATAGTGGACCGTTTCAGGATGCTGGAGGCTGCCACGCAACGGCTGGCAGGCGGAGATCTGCAGGTCAGGGTTTCCAATCTGGTCGTTGGGGGGGAACTCGGGAGGCTAGGGGAAACTTTCGACGCCATGGCAGTCGAGCTTGCCAAGCGTGAAACCGAGCGTTTGAAGGCTGAGGAACAACGTGACCAGCTGATATCTATGCTGGCGAACGCCAATCAGGAGTTGGAGGCGTTCAATTATACGGTTGCCCATGATCTGCGCCAACCATTGAACTCTTTGAGCAGCTACTGCCAGGTAATCGACAAGCTATGCGGGAACCAACTCGATGGTGATTGCAAGGGATATGTCCGGGATGCCTACAACACCACCTTGCGAATGAATGGCCTGGTCGAAGCTCTGTTGAATTTCTCGCGCATGGGCCAAGTAGAACCGCACCGAGAGATGTTTGACATTTCCATGGTGGCTCAGGAGGTGTCCCTGTCGTTGAAAGCTGCCGAGCCCGAGCGCCAGGTTGAATTCCGCATCGCCTCCGGGATCGAGGCAAATGGCGATGCTAACCTGCTACGGGCAGTCTTGGACAACCTCCTCGGCAATGCATGGAAGTACACCAGCATACGCGAGAAGGCCGTCATCGAATTCGGTGCAACGATCATCGACGGGGTGCTGACTTATTTCGTCAAGGACAACGGAGCCGGGTTCGACATGACGGACGCCGGCAAACTCTTCGCCCCTTTCCAGCGCCTCCCTGGTGTCGAAAAACAGAAAGGCTTCGGAATCGGTCTCGCAACGGTGGAGCGGATCATCCGGCGGCATGGCGGCAAGGTTTGGGCGGAGGGAGAGCCAGGCAAGGGGGCGTGCTTCTACTTCACCCTTTCCGCGGCCTGAGTTACAACGGCGGCGCTCCGCCCCCCGGGCGGTCAACAGAGTATGAAACGCTGGACGGCCCCTCATACTGCAAAAGGGCCGGTCACAATGACCGGCCCTTTTGTCGTTCTGAAACAGATATGTCGTCGGAGCAAAAAGCGGCTCCAGGTCCCCCGGAGAAACCGGGGGGACGCGAACCTAGTCGCCGCGCCCTTCCCTGCGATCACGGCGCTCCTCTTTTTCAAAGCGCTTTTCCTCTTTGCGTTGCTCTTTTTCGAAACGCCTGTCTTCCTTCTCAAACCGCTTCTCTTCCTTACGCTGTTCCTTCTCAAACCTCTTATCTTCCTTGCGCCGCTCCTTCGCCTCCCTGTGCTGCGCCTTCCACTGTTCCTTGTCGGAGCGGAACTGCCTGCCGCGGTAATGGTCGCGGTCACGGTTGTAGATCACGTACTCCCTGGTGCGGCATTCCCGAATCCGCTCCAACCGCTGGCGGCGCAACGGACGAGGCAGATCCCGGTACCTCTGTGCCACCCATGGTCCACGACTGCTGGGCGCCCGGAGCCAGCGCCCGTCACGAAAGAGGAAGTAGCTGCTGTCCATATAGAACAGATCGTACGGGACCCCCACCGCCACGTAAAAACCGAGGGAGTCCGGGTAGACGAACTGGATATCCTGTTCGACGGTGATCGGTTCTACGGGCGGCGCGTAGGCAGGGGGCGCTACGTAAACAGGTGGCGGAGGCGCCACGACCACCTGCCGTTGCGGCTCACCGACGTTGATGTTTACATTGACCCCAACTCCCGCAAATGCAGCGTGCGCACTGAAAGTCAGGATTGCTGCAGACAGCAGCAGAACTGGTTTCCCTAAGGTCTTCAAAGGTATCATTTTTCCTCCTCGTTTTGGCTCTAAACGTCCTGGTAAAGTGGGTTTGCAGGTCAAGGCCAAGGCCCCTAATGGGGGAGCCAGGCAAAAAAAAACGGGTTGCCGAAAAATCATATAGATAATGATATTTCGGCAACCCGGCTGTCTTCTGGAGACCCAATAGGCTTTCCGCCCCATCCTCGCGGATGGTTTAGTATTATCGTGTATCGTCAATTGTAGGCCGGGACCCAGCCATTTCGACCTCGTCCGGCGTCAGCGTAGCGACAGTTCCGCGATGCTCCACAAGCTTTTACCCCATCCCCTGGATCAAGTCAAATTATTTGGATCCACGCAGCCCCGGGGACGTTGTTAAGATTTCAATATTCTAATGTTCCACAGGAACTCGCGGCAATTGTCTCCCCCGCGGGCGGAATGCCGCCTGACCGCATTGACAACACCGGGTGGTGTGCAGACGCCGATCATGCTCCCGGTAAAGGTCCGCCTTTCCGTCATAGCAGGTAGGGTTAGCAGGAAGATCCTCTTGCCATATCGGCTGCCGACTCGGTCGAAGATGGCTGTGATTCGCATGGTCCTGGAGCCTAGTAAATCTCGACAGGGTCCTTCCTTTTGTGTACAAACCACCAGTAGATCAGGTTGCTTGGTAGGCCTTGTGGCAGGTAGGCGTTGGGGGGGCAGAAGAACCGCTTGAAAATCTTCGGAAGCGAATAGAAGTCCTGGTAGGTGTTCCAGAGACCTTCCACAACCTCTTTGGTCGTCATGTTCTTTGGGGTAAAGAGACACTCCATTCCCAAATAACGGTCTACTAAGGGGTTGATGATCCGTCCCTCTTCAGCCAGTTTGAGGCGCATGGGCGTACCTTCACGGGGGACCGGCGTATTGAAGAACACCATCGGTGCATTGAGCTGTTTCAGGAACTCCTTCGTTTGGGCAAAGATATCTCTGGTGTCCTCGTCCAGGCCGAGCATGAAGTTCAGTGAGTAGAAGATCTTTCTTTTCTCCAGCTCACGCAGCATCTCGATGTATTCCTCCACTTTGTTTTGCCCCTTGTTGATGGTCGAGAGGCTCCCATGGGAGATCGACTCGATGCCGATATTGACGTGGTAGACCCCAGCCTTGACGGCCAGGTCCAGCAATTCGGAATCATGCGCGGTATTTATGGTCCAAAGGCAACTCCACTTGACCTTGAGCGGTATCAGCGCCTTGAAAAGCTCCTTTGCATAGCTGTGAGATGAGGCGATGTTGTCGTCTACGATCTGTATTTTGCGTGTCGGAATCAGCTTGACGTCCTCAATGACTTCGCCCACGGGGCGATGACGATAGCGGGTGCCGTACACCAGCGGAACCTCGCAAAAGCTGCAGGCAAAAGGGCAGCCCCGGGTGGTCATGAGCGGCAGATAGGGGACGAGGTATTTTTTCCGGTCGAGAAGCTCCCAGCGGGGTACGGGCAGATTCTTCAGGTCGTGGTACTCCGCAGCGCGGTAGCGGCGCTTCATCTGTCCTCTGGAGAAATCATCCAGCAGCTCGGGCCAACTGTACTCGCCTTCCCCCTCCACCACCGCATCGCAATGTTCCAGGCACTCCTCCGGCATCAACGTGGCGTGGAACCCGCCTAGCACCACCGGTACGCCCCGCATCCTGAACTCCGCAGCGATCTGGTATGCGCGGTATGAAGTGGTGATGGTGGTGGTTATCCCGACTAAATCGTGCCCCCCGTCGTAGTTGATCTCGTCCATCCGATCGTCGATCAGGTCGACATCAATCCCCTTCGGGGTGAGCCCGGCCAGGTAGGGCAGCGTTAGCCCCATCATCCAGCGAATCCTGGATTTATAGGGGGTCCCATCAGAAAAGCAGGTTGTGGGCTGGATGAGAAGTATTCTCATATTCTCTACTCCTTGAAGAACCGGGACGTTGTTAAAATTTTAAGATTTTAATTTTAGCAGGAGATCGCGGCAATTCTCTCCCCTTACAATAGCTTCTCCCCTATCTGCTGCGAGAGTAACTCCGGCAGGAGTTATACCTACCAGGTTTGAAATAGCGACCCCGCTGTACCCCAGCTCCCTCAGAGCGAGATAACAAGCTACTGCACGAGCCTTGGAGATGCGCCGGCTTTTGTTTGGGTGGCACAGAGACGTCACCTCCAACTCAAATGCAGATGCCACCTCCTGAAGAAGGGTTGGCAGGGACATCTTCGGATCGGGGAGGTCTTCTTCCTGGTATCCCCATAGTTGTTCGACAAAAACTCCACTACCCAGGACCCTGGAATCACAAGATTCTTCACCTGGCTTACTTACAAGCAGGAACGGGTCTTTTATCATCCCCCTGCAATCGAACGCATCTCGACGGCCTGCGTCTACCGCCTCCATGACAAACGCTCGATACCTCTTCCTTGCCTGCACGGGATCATCCCCGAACCTCGACAGCACTTCCGATGTCACCTGACCGCAAAGTTCGGCTTCACCCATAAGGACTGCATGGCCGCTCCACCGGTACTTTTGGAGGGCATCTCCACCACTGACGAGGCCGGCCCTCAGGGGGTTGAGGTGGATGTACCTTATCAACTCCAGGAGATATGGTTCCTCCTCGCACACGATAGATTTATACCTGTTTTGGAAAAGATGGCCGACCCGCTTGTATCGAACATTGAAACCGAGTGCATAGCTGGTGAGAAGGCGGCGCATGAAGAAGGAGAGGTTCGTCTTTTGAGGGCGGAGCAGCAGGTGAAAATGATTACTCATCAAACACCACGCCAGGCAAGCTGTCTGAGTTTTGAGAAGGAGGTCGGAGAAGCGATCAACGAAGCGCCTGCGGTCTTGGTCATCGATGAAGATATCGCACTTCTCGATTCCCCGGACCATGAC
>NZ_JBXKJL010000229.1:0-3445 GCF_056994735.1 Geomonas sp. | reverse complement strand
GCCGCGCTCGCGGGTTCCGAACTGAAAGTGACCGTAGCGGATGGTGCCGGAGCCCCGGTTCCCGGCGGCCGGCTCACCTTCCAACCCGAGCAGAGGGGGACGCAGCTCGGGCCGGCTGTGCAATTGGCCGAGGTCTCACCGGGGACCTTCCAGTGCCCCCGCCCGCTTTCAGCCGAAGGGGAGCTTCACGGCACCCTCCGTTTCAGCTGTGGCGGGGCTTCCGCGACACGCAAGCTGGTGTTCTTCAATTGATGGAGGGGACCGCCTCCCGATGCTTCCACTGCGGAGCGGCCATCCCGCCGGGGATAGCGCTCGAAGTAACAGGGAGCGAAGGAGCCATCAGATTTTGCTGCCGCGGCTGCCAGGGCGCCTACCTCCTGATCACCGGCGCCGGGCTCGATGACTTCTACCGTCGTCGCGACTGGCAGGAGCCGGGGCTCCCCTCCTCCGCCTACCAGGGGAGCTACCACGACGCATTCCTTTCCCGCTTCGTCTATCCCGCCGAAAAAGATAGCGCCATCGACATCATGATCCAGGGCATCCGCTGCGCGTCCTGCGTCTGGCTCAACGAAAAGATCGTCGGGCGGATGCCCGGGGTCCGGGAGGCGCGGGTCAATTACGCCACCGGCCGGGCCCGGGTGACATTCGACCCCGGGAGCGTCACCCCCGCCGCCATCTTCTCCACGATCGCCGAACTCGGCTATGCCCCCCGCCCCTACACCAGGACGGCGGCGGAGGACGTGGCAAAGCGCGAGCAGAGGGACCTCCTCTTCCGCTTCGGCACCGCGATCTTCCTCAGCATGCAGCTCATGGCCTACTCCTTCGCGCTCTATGCCGGCTACCTGCAGGGTATCGACTCCCGGGCCAGGAACTTCCTGCAGCTCTTTTCCCTGCTGGTCACCACCCCCGTCGTCTTCTACTGCGGCCGCCCCTTCCTCGCCGGCGCCTGGCGCTCCCTTCGTAACCGTTCCGCCAACATGGAGCTCCTTGTCGCCCTCGGCACCCTCTCCTCCTTCGGCTACAGCGTCTATGCCACCCTTGCCGGAGAGGAGGTCTACTTCGAGACCGCCGCCATGATCGTCACCCTCATCCTGGCCGGGAGACTGCTGGAGAATGCCGCCCGGAGGGAGGCCTCCGCCGGCGTCGAGCATCTGCTGGGGCTGTGTGCAGGGGAAGCGCGACGTTTTCGGGGGGAGGAGCTGGAGGCGGTGGAGCCGTCGGAGTTGAAGAGGGGCGACCTGATCCTGGTCCGCGCCGGCGAACGCTTCCCAGTCGATGGCCGCATCGTCGAAGGCTCCACCGACGTGGACGAAGCCGCCGCAACCGGAGAAGCCCTCCCGGTCACCAAGGCCGCCGGGGAGAGTGTCCTGGCAGGGACCTGCAACCTCACCGGAGCCGTGCGGGTTTCATGCGAAAGGGAAGAAGCGGACAGCTTCATCTCCCGGGTGGCGCGGCTGGTGGAGGAGGCCCAGAGCCGCCGGACGACCATCCAGGCTCTCGCCGATCGGGTCAGCGCGCTCTTCGTACCCGCCGTCATCTCCCTCTCGGTCGCCACCTTCGGCTGGCACCATGCCTCCGGCGAAGGCCTAGGCGCTTCGCTCATGTGCGCCCTGGCTGTGCTGGTGGTGGCCTGCCCCTGCGCCCTGGGACTCGCCACCCCGACGGCGATAGTGGCCGGCACCGGCGCCGCCGCCATGGGTGGCGTCATTTTCAAGGGAGGCGATGTCCTGGAGCGCCTCAGCCGCGTCACCATGGCCGTCTTCGACAAGACCGGGACCATTACCTGCGGGCGCCCCGAGCTGATCGAGGTGCGCCCGGCGCAGGGGGACGCGGCCGGGTTGCTGTCGCTGGCCGCATCTGTGGAGATCGGCTCGCAGCACCCGGTCGGCATGGCGATTCTCGAGGCAGCGGAGGCAGAGGGCCTCGCGGTGCCGGTGGGTGCCGAGATCACCACGGTGGCGGGAGGAGGAGTAACGGGGAAGGTCGCCGGTGAAGAGATCGCTGTCGGGAGCCTCCGCTTCCTTGGCGGACTCGGCGTCTCGGCCCTACCCGCGGGCGTCCCGGCTCCGGCTGGCTGCATCGTGGTCTGCGCCGCCCGTGCCGGTTCCTGCTGCGGAACGCTCATCCTCAGGGACCGCATCAGGGAGGACGCCGCCAGGGTGGTTTCCTATTTCAAAGATTCCGGAATCGGCACCCTCCTTCTGAGCGGCGACCGGCAGTCGTCCGCGGAAGAAGCCGCCGCAACGGTCGGGATCGCGGCGGGGACGGGGGAGCTTTCTCCGGCCGGGAAGACCGCCCTGATCGAGGAACTGGGCCGGCAGGGGGAGGTGGTGCTGATGGTGGGAGACGGCATCAATGACGCCCCCGCCCTCTCCGCTGCGGATATCGGCTGTGCCGTGGCAGGCGGGACGGACATAGCCATCGAGACATCGGATCTCGTGCTGGTGAAGCCCGACCTGCAGCGGCTTTGCTTCGCCCATCGCATCGCCTGCCGCACCATGTCCATCATCAGGCAGAACCTGGCGTGGGCCTTTCTCTACAACGCCATCGGCATCCCCCTGGCCATGACGGGGAAGCTGACCCCCATCGTGGCGGCGGGGGCCATGGCCATCAGTTCCGTCTGCGTGGTGGCCAACTCGCTGAGGCTCAGGAGGGCGCGGCATGGATGAGTCCCTGCTCATGCTGATGGTCTTCTCGCTCTTCATCGGCTGTGCCTGCTGGCTCGTCTTCCTCTGGGCGGTACAGAAGGGGGAATTCAGCGACATCGAGCGACCCAAGCACAGGATGCTGGAGGATGACGATCATGAAGATGGAAGGGATGATCCCGAAGTGCGATAATGGCCGAGAGGGGGAAGGCTCATGAGCAACCAGGGTAACGCTCCGGTCAAGATTCAGCATCTGCAGCCCAAGGTGAAGCGGGGGCTGACGGTGGTGATAACGGGCAACGGCAAGGGGAAGACCACCTCGGCGCTGGGGATGGCGGTGCGCGCCTGCGGCCACGGCATGAGGGTCTGCATGATCCAGTTCATGAAGGGAGATCTCTACGCGGGTGAGTGGGACGGGGTGAAGCTCCTGGGCGGGAAGGTCGAGCTCCATGCGACCGGGAAGGGTTTCTGCGGCATCCTGGGGAATCCGTACCCCTACGCCGAGCATCGGGCCAACGCCCAGGACGCCATCAAGCTTGCGCGGGAGAAGATGGGCAGCGGGAAGTTCGAGATGGTGATCCTGGACGAGATCAACAACGCGCTGAAGCTGAAGCTGGTCGATCTGGAGCAGGTGCTGGGACTGCTGGAGTCGAAGCCTCCGGGGATGCACCTGGTACTGACCGGGCGTGATGCCCATCCGGCGGTGGTGGAGCGGGCCGACACCGTGAGCGAGATCGTCGAAGTGAAGCACGCCTACCGCAGCGACATCGAGCCCCAGCCCGGGATCGATTACTGACCCC
>NZ_JBXKJL010000228.1:0-22468 GCF_056994735.1 Geomonas sp. | reverse complement strand
CGACATGGTGCGCGGCGCCATCGATGCCGCGATGGGGGGCGGAGGTCCCCTGGGCTCCGAGGCCTGGCGGCAGTGCAATGTGAACGAGCTTACCGATCCCCGCCGCTACGACGTCATCTCCGGCTTCCCCGTCTACAAGACCCTCCTCTGCCGGGTGGTGAAAGATACCGGGGGGCTATCACCTGGCGGATCTGACCGGCGACAAGGAGCGAATAGCGACGATGCTATAAGTCCCCCTTTGACAAAGGGGGATTCAGGGGGATTTGCCTCAGGCAGTGAGCCTTTAGAGCCTGCATCGCAGTGCGGTGTGCCCGCCGGCACCGCCCCTTCCGTCTCTTCCTCCCGTCGGATCTACCTGGACCACAACGCCACCACTGCGGTGGCACCCGAAGTACGGGAGGCGATGCTGCCGTTTCTCGGAGATGACTGCGGGAACCCCTCCAGCATCCACGGCTTCGGGAGCAAGGCCAAGAGCGCCCTGGAGGCCGCCCGGCGGGTCATCGCGCAAGGCCTGAACTGCACCGCGCGCCGCATCGTCTTTACCGGAGGGGGATCCGAGGCCGACAACCTGGCGCTCAGGGGGGTGGCGCAGGCCTCCGGTAAAGCCCGCCGCCACCTCATCGTGAGCAGCATCGAGCACCCTGCCGTCCTTGCCACCTCACGCGCGCTGGCCGCCAGCGGGTATGAGCTGACCCTTCTGCCGGTCAACCGTGAGGGGTTGGTTGAGCCCGGGCGGCTGGAGGAGGTGATTCGTCCCGACACCTTGCTGGTCTCGGTGATGCTGGCCAATAACGAGACCGGGGCGATTCAGCCGGTGCGCGAACTGGCGGATATCGCTCACCGCCAGGGCGCGCTCTTTCACTGCGACGCGGTCCAGGGATTCGGGAAAATTCCGATCGACGTCGAGGAGCTTGGCGTGGACCTTTTGGCCCTGTCGGCCCATAAGCTTCACGGACCGAAGGGCGTCGGGGTGCTTTACGTCGCGAAGGACGTCCCGATCGAGCCGCTGGTCACGGGGGGCGGGCAGGAGCATGGCCTGAGGGCCGGAACGGAGAATGTGCCGGGGATCGTGGGGTTTGCCAAGGCGGTGGAACTGTCGCTGAAGCGGCTCTTCGAAGGCGAGCCGTCCAGGGTGGCGCGGCTTCGGGACCGGCTGGAAGAGGGGATCGTGGATCTGATCCCCGGAGCCAGGAGAAACGGGCCACGGGAGTTGCGTCTCCCCAACACGCTGAATATGACCCTCCCCGAGATTCGGGGAGAGTCGCTGGTACTCTTCCTCGATCGCAGGGGCATCGCTTTTTCCTCGGGCTCAGCCTGCAAGTCCGGGAACCCCGACCCATCGCACGCCCTGTTGGCGATGGGGCTCACCCCGCAGGAGGCACACTGTTCGGTGCGCTTTTCCCTGGGGACGGGGAACACCGAGGAGGAGATCGAATACGTGCTGGAAGCGCTGCGGGAATTGATAAGCGAGACGCGGAGCGTGGTCCGCTTCGTACCGTGCAGGTGAAGGACAGGAGCTTGCGTGCTTCGACAAGCTCAGCACGAACGGCATTGGAAATGAACCCTGAAGAACTCTCGGGGACGGGAACGAGGGCGAATCATTATTCGCCCCTGCAGATGGGCGCGCCGGGGGTCAGCGGTCCTGGTTGACCCCAAGCTTGCTGGAGATGGCTATGAGGAAGACGGTGCCGGAGCCGACCATGTTGCCGAGGCTGATCGCGGTGAACATCCGGTCCTTTACCAGCAGCCACGCATAGAGGGCGGAGATGAGGGATCCCAGGCACCAGCCGCCGAAAGACAGCAGAGACAGCGACAGGGCGTGGTCCCGGTCGTTCCAGGCCTTGAAGATTTGCGGCAGATAGAGGAGTACCGCGGCTACACCGTTGAGGGCGTAGAGGGATTTGATGGTCACTAACAGGTTCATGTGGTGGTGATTTTCTCTGGAAAGGGGTGCGGACGTGACTACAGTAGCTGAGAATACCTCATCGGTATGGAAAACTAAGTGAAGTGCGTCACCAAATACCTTATCACTTCTTCTTCTGCTCAATCAGCATCCTGATTAGTGCCAATCTCCCGCCAGCTTCCAAAACTGTCATTCCTATTACTTGCTTGCCGAAAAAGAAGAGGCGGCCCCTCACGAGGAAGAGCCGCCTTCTTTGCTGACCTTAACTCTGCCACTCTCTATTTGTAGTAGGTAGCCATGACATAATCGGCGATCGCTTTGGCGTCGGAATCGGGGATGGTCGTGGTGTCGAACTTCGTCATGCCGTGGCCGGGATTTCTCATAAGTTTCACGACGTCTTCGGCGGTTTTCACGTTGTTGGCATCCATGTCAGCCTTGTGAAGGGTCTTCTTGGCATTCATAGGGTTGCCGCCATCTGGATGGCAGGCTGCACAGTGCTGCTTGTAGAGGGTCTCTCCATTCGAGGCGGCCGCGGTCGGAGGCGTCCCGGTCGTTGACTGGGACGCAGGCGGTGCCGTGGTCGTTGCCGGTGCTGTTGCCGATGGACCCGCAGGAGCCTCGGTGCCTTCCGGGCTCTTTTTCTTGCATCCTGAAATACCACCTACAGTGAGTGCCAGAACCGCTAAAGTTGCAACGATACGTCTGTGCATTGGCATCCTCCTTACGGATGAATTTATCCGGCAAGTATATCAATAAAATTAAATTAGCAAAGTCGAGGGAGTTATTTTTACCAACTCTTCCTGTTACAGATGGCTGTGCCGCATATCGGTTAGGTCACTTCGAAGGGCAGTCTCTCAGTCTGATGGATGTCTTTCTACTGTAACAAGTCATATCTTGAACTCACTATCCCCAGCTTTGACTGATCCTCACTCCCTTCACGCTGTGTCAATTTGACAAAAAGTTGCCCCATGTTAATTTTTATTGTCCCCGAGATCTTCCAGCTACGGAGCTATGTCCAAAACAAAGGTACTGCAACACAATAGGACCTTCCCCCTTTGAAAAAGGGGCATCGAGGGGGATTTTGCCAGCTCAAACAATCCCCCCTTCCCCCCTTGGTCAAGGGGGGGAAAGGCACAACCTTTTTGGGGATATAGTTCCGTCCAGCTATGACCGACGGTGGGCTAAGAGAGTTACGGGACCGCCTGACGCTGCGGGATGTCGATGTGGAGGTGACCCCATGGAGGAAATATGGCCAAATGCTTAGTCTTGATCGCCTTGATGCTGATGTGCCTGCCAGGTTTTGCCTGCGCCGGCCGCAATGAGGCCGGGGTCATTCCGGTCGATTCTCCGGAGATGCACGACAGGGCAAAGGACAATGCCTGCGACTGCTGCCAGAAATGCAACGCCGCCAAGAGTGCCATAAAACCGGAGGTCGAAGAGGGCGGTAACGAGCCGGACGGTTGCGAGGATTGCTGCGCCAAATGCGGCAAGGAACTGCAGCCGCGGACCGACGAAACTCCGCCTGAGGTAATCGAAAAGCACATCCCCCCCGAGATCAAGGGGAAGTAAGGGCGCAGTCGTTACCTACGAGGCATCTACAGACGTTCCCTCTCCCGGAGAGGTACGAGGGGTTGTTGCCGTGTCAGGGCCTTGGCTGCAAACGTTTCCGCGGAGGCGATGATGGAGTTCGAACTTAACCACGAACAGGAAGCGCTGCAAAAAAAGGTACGGGAGGTGGCCGATGCCGAGCTGGCCCCCGGTGCGGCGCAGCGGGATGCCAGCGGAGACTTTCCGGACCAGGCGGTGAAGAGGTTGCAGGAGATGGGGCTTTTCGGCCTCATCTTCCCGCCCCGGTACGGCGGCGGCGGACGCGATTTCGTGAGCTACGTGACGGCGGTAGAGGAGCTGGCACGGGTGGATGCCTCGGTCACCATCACCCTTCTGGCTCACACCCTTTGCGCAAGCCACCTGGATGGCTTTGCGTCTCATGAGCAGAAGGAGCGCTATCTCTCCCCGCTGGTCCGCGGCCAGGAGCTTGGAGCCTGGGCCCTGTCCGAGCCTGACGCGGGGAGCGATGCCGGTGGGATCAAGACCGTGGCGGTCTTCGAAAACCGCAGCTGGCGCCTGAACGGAAGGAAGTACTTCATCAGTAACGGCTCCAAAGCCGCCACCCTGGTGGTCATGGCCAAGACCGAGCCGGAGATGGGTGCCAAGGGTATTTCCGCTTTCATCGTCCCGGGAAACACCCCCGGACTGGAGAAGGGCAAGAACCTGGACAAGCTCGGCTATCGTTCCAGCGACACCGTGGCACTCCTCCTGAAGGACGTGCAGCTGCCGGAGGATGCGCTGATCGGCCGGAAGAACGAAGGCTTCACCCAGGCCATGCAGGTGCTGGCGGCGGGTAGGGTCGGCATGGCTGCCATGGCGATCGGCATCGGCCGTGCCTGTCTGGAGCAGAGCATCGACTACCTCCGGAAGCGGAGCGCCTTCGGCCTGAAGATCGGTGAGTTCGAGGCGCTGCAATGGATGGTGGCGGACATGGCGACGGAGCTCGACGCCGCCAGGCTCCTGATGCTGCGGGCGGCCAGGCTGAGGGATCTCGGCGTACCCTTCACCAGGGAGGCCTCGATGGCCAAGCTCTTCGCCTCCGAGGCGGCCATGCGGGCGGCGCTGAAGGCCGTGCAGATGCACGGCGGCAACGGCTACACCAAGGCCTATCCGGTCGAGCGGTATTTCCGGGAGGCGAAACTGTGCGAGATCGGCGAGGGAACCTCCGAGGTCCAGCGACTGGTCATCGCCCGCTCGTATCTGAAAGAGGTGATAAAGTCATGAGACCGGTGTACATGGTAGCTGGAGGGATCACCAAGTTTGCCAAGGCCCTTCCCAAGACCGATTTCCGCCGCATGGTGAAGGACGCCTTCGACTACGCCATGGCCGACCTCCCGAAGCTGACCCGCGAAAAGATCGACGGCAGCGTCTGCTCCTATTTTTCCGATCACTTCACCCGTCAGCTGATGGCCGGGGCCATGGTGCAGGATTACCTGGGGCTTAACCCGAAGCCGTCGCGCCGCGTGGAAGGCGGCGGCGCCACCGGCGGGCTCTGTTTCCAATCCGCCTGGGAATCGGTGGCTTCCGGTCGGATGGACGTCTGCCTGGCCATGGGGTTCGAGACCATGGGACGGGTCAACACCTGGAAGGGAAACGAGTTCATCGCGCTCGCCTCCGACACCAACTTCGACTATCCGGTGGGAGGTTTCTATACCGGCTACTACGCCATGATGCTGGTGCGCCACATGCACGAGTTCGGGACCACCGTGGAGCAGATGGCCAAGGTGGCGATAAAGAATCATCTGAACGCCATTTACAACCCGTACGCCCAGCGGCCCGAGAAGCTGACCATCGAGGACGTCCGCTCAGCGCTCATGGTGGCCGAGCCCCTGACCCTCCTGGACATCTGCCAGATGTCCGAAGGCGCGGCAGTCGCCATCCTGGCCTCGGAAGAGGCGGCGCAGAGGCTGTGCGACAATCCGGTGAAGATAACGGGGGTCGGCAGCGGCACGGACGCCATGCGCATGGCCGACCGACCGCACGGCGAGGTGATCCTGCTGCCGCATGAAAAAAAGGAGGATTACGCCGACCTGAAGTATCCGGGGGTGCACTCCTTCCGCGGGGGACGCACGGCCGCCAAGCTGGCCTACGAGATGGCAGGGATAAACGATCCGCGCGAGGAGCTCGACTTCGTGGAACTGCACGATGCCTATACCTCCTCGGAGATCCAGACCTACGAGGATCTCGGCCTCTGCCGGTACGGCGAGGGCGGCTCTTACGTCGATTCCGGGACCCCCTTCATGCCTAAGCTCGACTACGGGCTGACCTTTTCCGGCTCCGAAAGGTGGCGCAATCTGCCGGTCAACCCTTCCGGGGGGCTCCTCGCCTGCGGTCACCCGGTCGGGGCCACGGGTCTCATGCAGGCCGTCTTCGCCTTCTGGCAGTTGCAGAAGACCATCGGGAAGCACCTGGGAAATCCGACCCTGCAACTTCCCGACCCGCGGCGCGGGCTGATCCACAGCCATGCCGGAACCGGAACCTACATCACCGTTTCGATCATGGAGAAGGTGTGATATGGACAGGAACGCCAAGCTGCCCGAAACCGAAGAGGGTACCATCCTCTACAATACCGACCCCATCATCATCAAGTTCCACTACGAGATCGACTACCTCCACTCCTACGCCCAGGATTCCCCCTTCTTTGCGGGGCTGACCAGGAAGAAGCTGATGGGAAGCCGCTGCACGGCCTGCGGCCGGCGTTTCGCCACGCCACGGGGGCACTGCATGGAGTGCGGCGCGCCGACCGAGTGGTTCGAGCTCCCCCGCGAGGGGCGGGTGCACACCTTCACCACCTGCCACTTCGGGGGGGAGGCCTTCCTCAAGGAGACCCCCTTCACCCTGGTCATGGTCGAGTTCGACGGCGTCGACACCCTCTTCCTTTCCCGATTGATCGGCGCCAAGCCGGAGGAGATCTCCATCGGCATGCCCGTCCGCGCCCGCTTCCTCCGCAACTGCAAATTCAAGCCGACCGATGTGTACTTCGTGCCGCTGTAGGTAACCGCCTCACGCAAAGGCGCAAAGACGCAAAGAAAAGCGAGGCGGACGTGGTTAAGAGATCTCTAGTTCATCCTGGACGACTATCTTCACGTTCGGATTCGTGACAACAATGCAGGGACTACTACCTCCCATTCAGGTTTCGGTGACCTGCCCCTGAGGCTTAACCCTCACCTCTTCAAGATCGGCCATGGGCTTACAAAATCGTCGGTCCAAAGAGGGGAGGCCGTTTCGCTCCCGCAGCTTGAGAGATACTTCGTGCGCTCTTTCAGCCTGGACAGGAAATCCGTGTTCCTCGTCAGGATCATCCACTCCGCTGGCGAGACCCCCTTTCCTTCGTTCTTCGGTGACCTGATCACCACAGCCTCAAGCCCCATCTCCTCCGCCTGGGCCTGAACGACAGGGATCAGGTTCAGGAAGTGGTTGGTCACGTGGACCACCAGCGCTCCGTCCGGGTTCAGGTGGTACCGGTACAGCTCGAAAGATTCCCGGGTGAGCAGGTGGACCGGGATGGAGTCGCTGCTGAAGGCATCGAGTATCAGCACGTCGAACCGCTGGGGCAGGTTTCGCTTCAGCTCCGACTCCAGCAGGATGCGGGCGTCTCCGGTGGCGGTCTCGATGCGAGCGCCGGAGTCACGCCTGAAGGTGAAGTAGCGGTCGGCAAAGCTGACGACATCGCTGTTGATCTCATAGAAACGGAAGGTATCTCCTTTCCGGCCGTAGCTGGCCAGGGTCCCGGTGCCGAGGCCGATGATGCCGACACGCAGGGGTCGCTCCGCTTCCGTTCCCCCCGGGGTGCGAGGGGGGTACCTGAGAGCGAGACCCGCCCCGCTTTCCGGCCCGTAATACGTGGTAGCGAGATTGCGGCGGGGCTCGCTGATATACTGGCTGCCGTGCATCACCCTGCCATGTCGAAGAAACAACAGGGGGCCGCCCTGGTCGACCGATCGTATCACCCTGAGCACGCCGTAGAAGTTACGACTGCTCGCCACGGTCCCCTGATCCACGTCACGAACATGATAAAGGGTGAAGACGCCAAGGCCGACGGTGCCGAGTGCTATCCCGGCTCTGATTGCGAGCGGCGACTGGCCGAGACTTCCATCAAGGTGAGATGCCCAAATAACCGCCATGGCGGAGAAGATCATGACCAGCGGGAACTCCCAGAAGCCATCGAAGATCAGCGGGGCCGCAAGGGCGACAAAGGTGCCGCCAAGGGCGCCTCCGGCTGCCATGGTGAGATAGAAGGCGGTCAGGTGGCGGGAGCCGGGGCGTGAGCGGGCGAGTTCGCTGTGGCAGGTCATGCAACAGGTGAAGAGTGTCGCGAGGTATCCGGCAATCTGCATCGGCAACGAGGCATGCGTTCCGGCACGGAGTAACCAGCACCCCCATGCCAGGGAGGCGGCAAAGAGCATTGCCCAGACTCTGCGCTTGTACCAGCGGTCGCCGTCGAAGCAGATGGTAAAGGTGGCGAGGTAAAGGGCGAGGGGCGCCACCCAGAGAAATGGCACCACAGCCACCTCCTGGCAGAGCTGGTTCGTCGTGGCCAGGAGTGCTGCCGACCCGCAGGCGGAGAGGAGAAGCCACAGCAGCACCGATCTGATCTCCAGACCTCTGCCCCCGGCTTCATCAACGGCTTCGCCGGTCGGTTCTATCCCCTGCGCGCCGGTGGAGCGGAAGACGGGAAGGAGGGCGCACCAGCCGCAACAAAGTACGAAGATGGCGAATCCCCAACTCCAGGCCGAGACCTGGCTGGCCAGGGTGAGCTTCGGTTCCACCAGGAACGGGTAGCTGAAAAGGGCCAGGAACGATGCGGCGTTGGAAAGGGCGTACAAGCGATAGGGAGACCTGCCGCGGTATGAGACAGCGAACCAGTGCTGCACCAGCGGCGCGGTCGCCGAGAGGATGAAGTACGGGGCGCCGATGTTGGCCAGCAGTAGCAGGAGTATTTTGGCGATCGGGTCGTCCTGCGGCGCAGGCTTCCAAAGTTCGGCGGAGGGTGCGATCGGCAGAAAGGCCAGGGCCGTGGCCAGGAGTGCCGCGTGGAGATAAGCCTGCCTTCTGCGGTCGAGGCTTGTGAGAAGATGTGCATAGCAGTAGCCGGCAAGGAGCATCACCTGGAAAAATAGCATGCAGGTCGTCCACACCGCCGGACTTCCGCCGAACCAGGGAAGGATGTATCTCCCTATCAGGGGCTGGACCTCGAACAGCAGGAACGACCCGAGGAAAACGGTGACCAGGTACATGGGCATGCTATGGGGTTCCTTCTCTGCGCCCCGCACCAGCCCCCTTCCGCCGGTAAAGCGGCACCGCTCGCCGGCGGAGACACTTCTATTCCCGAAGCTCGGGGAGATTGCGGTACAGGTCCAGGGCCTGCGGATTGGCCAGGGCGTCGCGGTTGGCTACCTCTTCGCCGTGGATGACGTTGCGCACGGCGAGTTCGACCTTCTTCATGTTGATGGTATAGGGGATGTCGGCGACCTGGATGATCCTGGCCGGGACGTGCCGTGGTGAGACGTTCCGGGCGATGCGCTTCCTGATGGTATCCTTCAGTTCGTCGGTCAGTTCGACCCCGGGCGCCAGACGCACGAAGAGGATGACGCGCTCGTCCCCCTGCCAGCGCTGGCCGACGGCTATGCTGTCCGCCACCTCCGGGATCGTTTCCACCACCCGATAGAGCTCGGCGGAGCCGATCCGCACCCCTCCCGGATTGAGGGTGGCATCGGAGCGGCCATGGATGATCAGGCCGCCGGTCTTGGTCAGGGTGCACCAGTCGCCGTGGGCCCAGACTCCTGGAAATTTTTCGAAATAGGCCTTCCGATACCTGGAGCCGTCCCCATCTCCCCAGAAGTAGAGGGGCATCGAAGGAAACGGTGCCGTGCAGACAAGTTCGCCGGGCTCGCCCACGACCGGCTCCCCCGCCTGATTGTAAACCTCCACCTTCATTCCAAGCCCGCGGCACTGCAGTTCTCCGGGATAAACGGAACCGGTAGGATCGCCCAGAGCGAAACAGCCGTTGAGATCGGTGCCTCCGGAGATCGAGGCCAGCTGGAGATCCTTCTTTATATGGCGGTAGACGAAACGGAAGCCGTCGGCGGAGAGAGGCGAGCCGGTGGAGAGGATGGTGCGCAAGGAGGATAGATCGAATTTCTTTCCCGGCCGGACCCTCGATGCTTCCAATGAGGCTAGATAGCGCGCGCTGGTGCCGAAGACGGTTATCCCCTCCGCCTCGACCATCCCCCAGAGGGCATCGGCGCCGGGGCTGAAGGGATGGCCATCGTAGAGGACAATGGTGGCCCCGCAGGCAAGGGCGCTGACCAGCCAGTTCCACATCATCCACCCGCAGGTGGTCAGATAGATGATGGTGTCGTCGCGGCTGAGGTCGGTATGGAGCATGAGCTCCTTCAGGTGCTGCACCAGGATCCCCGCGGCCCCCTGGACTATGCATTTGGGGGCGCCAGTGGTTCCGGAGGAATACATGATGTAGAGCGGGTGGTCGGAGGGGAGCTGTTCGAAGAAGATTTCCCCTACGTCGGAGCCCGACACGAAATCCTGCCACAGTACGGCTCGTGGCACGGCGCCGATGTCGGGCTCTCCGGCGAGGGAGGGGACTAAGATGACCTTTTCGATGGAAGGGATACTGGTCACGATGCCGTTCACTTTGTCGAGGGTCTGGAACTTTTTGCCGCCGTAGACGTAGCCATCGGCGGCGAAGAGGATCTTCGGCTCAATCTGGCCGAAACGCTCGAGAACCCCGTGGATGCCGAAGTCGGGTGAGCAGGAGGACCATGTCGCACCGATGCTGGTGCTGGCGAGCATGGCGATGACGGTCTCGGGGATGTTGGGCATGAAGGCTGCGACGCGGTCTCCCGCTGAAACTCCGGCCTCCCTGAGTCCCTGTGCCAGGAGGGCCACGCGCCGGTACAGCTCGGCGTATGTTATCCGCTGCACCTCGCTTCTTTCGGTTCGGGAAATGATGGCGGTCCGGCTGTCGCGAAAGCGGAGCAGGTTTTCGGCGAAGTTGAGCCTGGCGCCGGGGAACCATCGCGCTCCCGGCATCCTTTGGGGGGCGTCGACGACCCTGTCGAACGGTTCGGAGGCGATGATGCCGGTAAAGTCCCAAAGGGCGGGCCAGAAGTCGGGGATCTCGGTAACGGACCAGTCGTAGAGGTCGGCATAGCGTTCGAAGCGGGTGCCATGGCGGGCATTGACAGCTTTCATGAAGCGGCACATGGCGCTTCGCCGCACCCGCTCTGCTGATGGTGTCCAGATAGGCTCTTTCATGTATCAGGCTATCATCCTCCGTCCGGCCACTCCCTCTCCTCCTGGGGCTGGGGGATGCCAAGCCGTCCCCCCCTTGTCAAAGGGGGGACAGGGGGGATTTGCCTTTGTCCGACCTTGAAGCCGAGAGCACGACCCGCCTCATCCCCCTCCCGGAGGCTCCTTAAACCATCTTCCGGTACTCCCCGCCGACCTCGATAAGGGCCCTCGATATCTGCCCCAAGGTGGCGTGGCGGACGGTTTCGAGTAGCTCGCCGAAGACGTTACCCCCTTGCAGCGCGACCTCCTTGAGCCGGTCCAGGTAGAGCGGGGCGTCCTCCCGATGGCGCTCCTTGAAACTGCGCACCCGTGTGAGCTGCCGCTCCCAGTCTGCCGGGTCGGGACGAACGACTTCGGCCACCGCCGGGTACTTTTCCTTGTGCCCGTCGGGGAGCTCGAAGACGTTGTACCCTATGATCTTCCGCAGCGGCGAATCCGGGTGCTCCTGACCGGGGCGGCGCCGCTCCCGCTCGTACTTGGCGCTGTTTTCGGCGATGCAGCGCCTCTGGTAGCCGAGCTCCGTGGCTGGACCGACTCCTCCGAGCTGGTCCAGCCGGTCGAATTCTTCCAGCACCTGTGCCTGAACCTCCTTCACCAGCGCCCGGAAGGCATAGGAGCCGGAGAGGAGATTCTGGATCACGAACCCTTCGGACTCCTCGCGGAGGTAATTGGAGATCATGGTCGCCTGTCGGACCCACTTCTCGGCGGGGGTGGTCATCGGCTCGTCGGCGGAATCTACATGGAGGGAGTTGGAGTTGGCCAAAAGTCCGAGCAGCGCGTGGTAGGTCTGGCGGACCGGGTTCAGGGTGTCCCACTCCTGGGCCTGCAGGGCGCGTCCGGAGGTCTGGGTGTGGAACTTGAACTTCTGGGATTTTTCGTTGGCCCCATAGACTTCGCGCATGGCGATGGCCCAGATCTTTCGGCAGACCGCACCGAAGGCCAGCCACTCAGCCTCATGAGAGACTCGGAAGAAGAAGGAGAGATTGGGGGCGAAGACGTCGATCGGCATGCCGCGGGCCAGGAAGTTTTCGACGTAGGTGAAACCGTTGGAAAGGGTGAACGCCAGCTCCTGCGCCGGCGTGGCACCCGCCTCCCCGATGTGGTACCCGGAGATGCTGAGGGAATAGAATTTTCCCACCCCGTTCTCTACGAACCACTGCTGAACATCTCCCAGGAGCCTGATGGCGAAGTCCGCCTGGAAGAGGTTCTCGTTCTGGGCCTGGATCTCCTTCAAGATGTCCGCCTGCACCGTTCCCCGCAGGTTCTTCAGGGTCTGCCGGCGCAGCTCCTGGCGCTCTCCATCAGAAAGAGGCGCGCCCCGTTCCTTTTCCGCCCGCTCCTCTTCCATCTCCATCGCCGCCACGAAATACATCGCCAGGATGGCGGGTGCCGGCCCGTTGATGGTCATCGAGGTGCTGATATCGGGGATCCGGAAGCCGTCGAGAACGAGCTTCATGTCTTCCCAGCTGTCGATGGCGACTCCCCCTTCGCCGATCTTCCCGATGCTCCCGGGATCATCGTCGCTGTCGCCACCGTAGAGGGTGATGCCGTCGAAGGCGATGGAGAGGCGCGGCTTGGCCACACCGCGGGCCAGGAGATGCAGGCGGCGGTTGGTCTCCTCGGGGCCGCGTAAGCCGGCGAACTGCCTGGTGGTTTCCCCCGCCGAAACCGTCCGGTAGGGATAGATTCCCGTGACGAACGGGAACTGGCCCGGCAGCCCCTCCTCCAGCAGGAAACGCAGGGATTCACCGCGGTCCCCGGGGTCGGGGAGGGCAACCCTCATGAGCTTCAGGCCGTTGGGGGTCTCGAGATACGGGCTCATCCCCATCTGCGCCGCCGCCTGAAGGGAATGCTCCTTCCATTTCTCGGGCCACTCCGACAAGAGCTTCTCGGAAGAGGGGTGCAGCCTGGCGGTCTCGACGGGGTTGGACCTGATCTGGTGCAGTTCCCGGTCCACAAAGCGGTCGTAACTTCTGACCCTCTCCGCTATCTCCGCCAGGTAGGCCCGACGCCGATGCGGCACCAGGGTATTGCTCTTGGCGTAGCTGAATATATCGACCACCCCGGCACTGTCTGGAGCAGGCCAGCCGAGGTTCCCGCAGATCCTGGCGAAGAGGTGGCTGGTACCGGGATCGCGGACCGCTTTTGACATCGTCGGGAAGAGAATGTCCCTCTTGCCGATATCTCCCAGCACCCCGCGGAGTTCGGCAAAGGAGGCCTCGGAGCCTTCCAGATCGACCTTGTTCAGCACCACCAGCCCGGCATCGCGCAGCAACTGGTCCTTTTGCAATTGCAGGGCGCTGCCGTATTCCCGGGTCTTCACATAGACCAGCAGGTCTGCCTGCAGGGCGACGAGATCCAGCCCCGTCTGCCCGGTCCCCGGCGTTTCCACCAGCACGAGGTCGTATCCGGCGGCACAGAAAAGGCTCAGCATCTTCGGGAGGTGAGGGGAGATCGGTGCGTAAGCGCTGCCGGTCCCCACGCTGCGCAGCCAGACGCGGTCATGGTAGATGGCATTCATCCGCACCCGATCCGCAAGGAAGGCGGTCGTGGTGTGGCCGGTGGCGAGGGATGGGTCGTTCGCCAGTATGGCCACTCTTTTATCGGGGAAGCTCTCCAGGAAATTTCTGACCAGTTCATCGATCAGGGTGCTCTTGCCGCTGCCGCCATCGCCCGCTACGGCCACCACCCTGGTCCGCCTCTTTTGGGTCACCAGCTCATCGAGCAATCCGGGGAAGGCTGCGACCGGCGCACTCCCGGCTTGAGAGAGGAGGGCGGTCAGTCGAACCGGATCGGAGGCCCCTTCACGCCACTTTGCCGGTCTCGGTGCGGCATCGGGAGTGCGGGCCGCGAGACGCCGGGTCATGTCCGCGGCGATGCCGTCGAGAGACCAGCCGGTGCCATAGATCTGCTCCACCCCGGCCGCCTCGAGCCGATCCGCGTCGTCAGGGAGGATGGTGCCTCCTCCTCCGCCAAAGACCAGGGTGCTGCTCATCCCCTTCTCGCGCAGGCGGGTGACCAGGTGGGGGAAGAACTGCAGGTGTCCTCCGTTGTACGAACTGACGGCAACGGCGTCCGCCCCCTCCTGCAGTGCCGCCTCGGCTATCTTCTCGCCGGTCATGTTGAAGCCGAGATAGATCAACTCCACCGACCTCGATCCCGACAGGAGGGCCCGGTTCAGCGCCAGGATGGAGGCGTCATGGCCGTCGAAGGCCGCCACCGCGGTAAGAATCCTGAGGGCTCTTTCGGTCGTCATTACCGTATTCTCTTAAATCCGGCGGGATAGCGGACGCTGGCCAGCTCGGCGTACTTGTTCTTGTAGTAGAGCCACTCCTTTTTGTGTTCATCCGTTACCTGGCCGATGACCTTGGCCGGGATGCCGACGGCGATGGCTCCATCCGGGACCTCCCCGCGCACCACCGCCCCTTCGCCGATGATGGCCCAGTCGCCCACCACGGCATAGTCGGAGATGATGGCGCCGACACCGATGACCGCGTTGTCCTTCACCGTGCAGTTATGCAGGATGGAGCCGTGCCCCAGCTGCACGTTGTCGCCCACTACGGTCCGGTCGCCGTCGCGGGCGTGTATCACCACGTTTTCCTGCACGGAGGTGCGGTTGCCGATGATGATGGTCCCGTAATCGCCCCGGATGCGGGCGCCGACTCCTATGAAGCACTTCTCTCCGAGTGTCACGTCTCCTATGAGATCCGCGGATTCGGGGACGAACGAGCCCTCGCCGATAGTCGGCCTTTTCCCTTCGAACTCATACAGCGCCATGGCAGCTTCCTCATAGTAAAGTCAGAGATTTCCGTTACAGGGGTCATTCCCGAAGTTATGAGTATACTTCCGCCCGTTAATTTGTCTAACGAAGCACGTGCCGTTGGCACTAGCAAGAAAGCATCATCGCTGAGAGAGATATGCGATTACAGGTACGTCTTGAGTGAGAAGAAGGCTTCCCTTTGAGAAGCTCACGGTCTGCGGCCACCGTGCTCTGCTTGTCGAGGCGCGGCTAGCCAAAGCGTGGTGAGTGTTGGAGAAAGGTTAGGATGCGTGATGCCTTGTAGGAGCGGCATTCCTGCCGCGAACTGTCGCTGCAGTAGCGACGCTCCTGCGATATCAGAGACTCATGTCACCACATAACAGTCCTGCTCGCCGGTCCTCAAACTTGGAAATGATGACTTTAACTGCGGCAGTTGACTACGACATGGCAGGTGTTAGAGTTTTCACTTGTCCGACTGACCGCGCCGGAGCCGGTCGTGCTGAACAAAATATCCAACTGCGGGAGGAGCTACAATGGCAAAGGAACCCTATGTCGATCAGGATGTCTGCATCAGTTGCGGGCTTTGCACTGACAATGTCCCCGAAGTATTCCGTTTTGCCGATAATGGCAAAGCCGAGTGCTATGATCCGACCGGCGCATCGGAGGATGAAATCCAGAACAACGCCATAGATGTCTGCCCTGTGTCGTGTATCCACTGGAGGTAAGGTTTCCGTTCCTCAATGGAGGGTTGTATGACCCATATCGAGACAGCACGCGTTGCCGAAGTACTGAATCTCAACATTACCAAGGTAAAGGCGGCAGCCAACAGGATCTCATCGGAGGGCGACCTTCAGGATCTTGAAGCTGAAGTAACGGATCTTGAGAAAGCCGTTGCGGAACTGAAAGAGAGTCTTGCCGGACTGCCTTTCAAGCATTGAACACAATCACTCCAGATCTCTTAACAGTAAAGGCCGCTCCTACCATGGGTGCGGCCTTTATTGTAATGACGCCAAAGGACCCCATCCCCCCTTGAGGGGGAGGCGCCATTTGCGACTTTGTTGGCAACTTCACCCACCCCCCAACCCCTCCCCTCAAGGGAGGGGGAGTGGAATGTGGAGAAATGGGCAGGTGCAAGGGAGAGGGGGCGCCAGATATCAAGGAGAAGCCGAAAGGGGTAGGGCGGGCGCTCCGTGTCCACGCCGAAAGTAAGCTGTGCAGGAAAGGAGAGGCCGTGGGTGTGCAGAGAGCGGGAGCTTTTGTGACGGGCCTTTGTGCCGCCGGGGTAGCGGTGGCTATCTCCGGCTGTGCCGTCGGTCCCGATTTCCGCCCGGCTGAGGCTCCCAACGTTCCGGGCTACACGGCCACCGAACTCCCTCCCGCGACCACGGCATCGATCGGACAACACGGCACTCCACAGCGGTTCGCTCCCGGGCGCGAGATCCCTGCGCAGTGGTGGCGGGTATTCCGGTCCGAGCCTCTGGACAGGCTGATCACCATGGCTCTGGCCAACAGTCCCACCGTAGCTGCCGCGCAGGCCGCCCTCCGGCAGGCCGAGGAAAACCGCAGGGCGCAGTTGGGCGTCTTCTTCCCCCAGGTCGATGCCGGTTTCAGCGGCAGGCGCAGCAAGATCTCCGGCGCCGCCTTCGGCCAGCCCGAAAGCCACTTCAGCCCCTTCACCCTCTACCGCGCCTCGGTCGGCGTCAGCTACTCTCTGGACATCTTCGGCGGGGCGAGGCGGGAGCTGGAGGCGCTGCAGGCCAGGGTGGATTACCAGCGTTTTCAGGCCGAAGGGACCTATCTTTCCCTCAGCGCCAACATCGTCACCGCCGCGGTGCAGGAGGCCTCGCTGCGGGCACGGATCCGCGCCCTGAACGAGATCATCGCCCTGCAAAGAGAGCAACTCTCCCTGGTCGAGATCCGGTTCAAGAACGGGGCGGTGTCGGAGCTCGAGGTGGCGGCCCAGCGGACGCAACTCGCCGACACCTTGGCGAACTTGCCGCCGTTGGAGAAGCAACTGGCGCAGACGCGCCACCTGCTGGCGGTGCTGGCAGGGAAATTCCCCAGCGAAGCCGCTACTCTCCCCGTATTCGAGCTGGATGAGCTGCATCTGCCGGAGGAGCTTCCGGTAAGCCTCCCTTCGGCGCTGGTGCGGCAGCGACCGGACATCCTGGCGGCGGAGCAGCTCTTTCATGCCGCCAGCGCGGAAGTCGGCGTCGCCACGGCCAACCTCTACCCGCAGGTGACGCTTTCCGGCAGCTTCGGATCCGACGCGGTCAAGATCACTTCGCTCTTCGGCAGCGGCAGCCTTGTTTGGGACCTCGGCGCCGGTCTGACTCAGCCTCTCTTCCGGGGGGGCGAACTCACCGCCAGGCGAAGGGCCGCCATCGCCGCATACGAGCAGGCAGGGGCGCAGTACCGCGAGACGGTGCTGCAGGCCTTCCAGGACGTGGCCGACGTGCTGCGGGCCCTGGACAGGGATGCCGTGACGCTTAAGGCTTATTCGGAGGCGGTGCTGTCGGCGCAAAGGACGCTGGAGCTGACCCAGGTACAGCAGCGCTTCGGGTCCATCAGCTACCTCTCGCTGCTGGACGCCGACCGCCAGTACCAGCAGGCACGCTTCAACATGATCGAGGCTGCCGCCGCGCGTTACGCCGATACCGCGGCCCTCTTTCATGCCTTGGGCGGCGGGTGGTGGAACAGGGATTCGGGTAATGAAAAGGGGCAGGATAGGGTGGTCCATGAACAGCGGTAACTACGTGATAACCAGCGATCCTCTCACCCCTCCAACCTCCCTCACCCCGGCCCTCTTCCGGAGGGCGAGGGAGGCTGGGCTCTTCACCACGGCACTTCTCCTGTGGGCACTGTTTATTTCCGGCTGCCAGAAAAAGGCCCCTCCTCCGCCACCACCCCCCAGGGTGACGGTGGCCCAGCCGGTGCAGCGGGTGGTCACGGACACACTGGAGCTCAACGGCACGACCCGCGCGGTGAGGACCGTGCAACTGGTGGCCCGGGTCCCGGGATATCTGGAGCAGGTCCTTTTCAAGGACGGCCAGATGGTTCACGCGGGACAACTCCTCTTCATCATCCAGCAGAGTACCACCCGTGCCCGCCTGGGGCAGGCGGAAGCCCAGATCCTCCAGCAAAGGGCTCAGCTCGATTACGCCGAGAAACAACTGGTCCGCTACTCGAACATGCTCAAGCGCCAGGCCGCGGCGCAAAGCGACGTGGACAACTGGCAGTTCCAGCGCGATTCCGCTATCGGCAATCTAAGGAATGCCGAAGCGCAGCGCGACCTGGCGAAGCTCGATGTCGGATACACGCGGGTCACCGCACCTTTTGCGGGGAGGATCGACCGCCACCTCAAGGACCGTGGCAACCTGGTTGGCGCCGGCGAGAATACCGTGCTGGCGGAGATGAGCCAGGTTGATCCCATCTACGTCTACTTCAGCATCAGCGACCTGGACCTCGGCCGGCTGGTGAAGGCCGCAGGTGGGATTCCCGGACAGAAGGGAGGCCTGCAGTGGGCGATGACGGCTGCACTCCCGGGAGAGGAGGGGTATCCGCACCAGGGACGGCTCGAATTCGCCGCCAGCACCCTGTCCGACAGCACCGGCACCCTCCTCTTGCGCGGTGTGGTCCCCAATGCCTCCGGGTCGGTCCTCCCCGGCCTGCAGGCCAGGGTACGGGTGCCGCTGCAGCGGCGGCGCGCCTGGGTGGTCCCCGATACCGCGATCTCCAGCGACCAACAAGGGAGCTACCTGCTGCTGGTCAACGCCAACAACGTGGTGGAGCGGCGCCCGGTCCGGACTGGGGTGGTCGTGGACCACCTGCGGGTGATCGAGGAAGGATTGCAGGGGGGCGAGTCCGTGGTGGTGAGGGGGCTGCTGCGGGCGGCCCCGGGGAAAAAGGTGACACCGGAGCGGGAAGGCGCGGCTCCCCCCTCGCGGGGGAGGGACCGCACATGATCTCGCGCTTTTTCATCGACCGGCCGATCTTCGCGAACGCGATCGCCATCGTCACCATCATCATCGGCCTGGTCTGCCTCTACCAGCTCCCGGTCTCCCGCTATCCCCAGATCGTCCCGCCCACCATACAGGTCACCTCCCGCTATCCCGGAGCCAGCGCCTCGGTGGTGGCAGCCACCGTCGGTATCCCAATCGAGCAGGCGGTTAACGGGGTGGAAGGCTTCATCTACATGTCCTCCACCAGCAGCTCTGACGGCTCCTACACCCTGACCATAACCTTCGCCGTCGGCACGGACCTCAACGCCTCGCTGGCCCAGGTGCAGAACCTGGTCAATACCTCCCTCTCGCAACTGCCGGGGGGCGCCCAGCAGCAGGGCGTCAATATCCGCAAGGTCTCGCCGAACTTCCTCCTGGTCGCCAGCCTCTATTCGGAGGATGACCGCTTTGAGGAGGTCTTCCTTTCCAACTACGCCGCCATCAACCTGCAGTACCCGCTGGGGCGCATCGCGGGGGTGAGCCAGGTGCGGGTCTTCGGCGCGGCCCCCTACAGCATGCGGGTATGGCTCGATCCCGCCCGGCTCCAGAGCTTCGGCATTTCCTCCCGCGATGTCATCTCCTCCATAGAGGGGCAGAACGTGCAGGTGGCGACCGGGCAACTCGGCATTTCCCCGGTGCCGAAGGACCAGCCCTTCCAGTTCACCATCAACTCACTGGAGCGGCTCTCCGACGCACGCCAGTTCGAGGAGATCGTGGTCAAGAGCGTCGCCGGTCCCGCCCCGCAGATCGTCCGGCTGCGGGACATCGCCCGCATCGAGCTGGGACAGCAGAACTACAGCAACTTCTCCACCTTCCGGGGGCACAAAGCCGCCAACGTCGGCATCTTCGCCCTGCCGGAAGCCAACTCCATCGACACGGCGGACCGGGTCTACGCAGCCATGGAGCGGATGAGCAGGGACTTTCCGGCCGGGCTCAAGTACGCGATCAAGTACGATACCACGACCTTCGTCCGGGAGGCGGTGAGAGGGGTCTACCAGACGCTCTTCATCGCCGCGGTCCTGGTGCTGGTGGTCATCTTCCTCTTCCTGCAGAACTTCCGCGCCATGCTGGTTCCGGCCACCACCGTCCCGGTCACCATCATCGGCACCTTCATCGCCATTGCCGCGCTCGGCTTCACCATCAACCTGATGACCCTTTTCGCCCTGATCCTGGCCATCGGCATCGTGGTGGACGACGCCATCATCATCGTGGAGAACAGCTCCTATCACATCGAGCAGGGCATGGCGCCCAGGGAGGCGACCATAGAAGCGATGCGGGAACTGACCGGCCCGGTGATGGGGATCACCCTGGCCCTGGTCGCGGTCTTCCTTCCTGCCGCCTTCCTCCCGGGGCTCACCGGGCAGGTCTTCCGGCAGTTCGCCCTGGTCATCGCCGCGACCGCCGTGATCAGCGCCATCAACGCCCTCACCTTGAAACCGGTCCAGTGCGCGCTGTGGCTAAAGCCGCGCGGTCGGAAACCCTTGACCCGGTTCCATCGCGTCTTCAACCGGGGCTTCGAACGTATCACCGACGGCTACATGAGGGTCGTCAGCTGGATGGTGCTGCGCCCCTGGCTGATGCTCCTCGTCTTCGCGGTGATCATCAACCTGAGCCTCGTCGGATTCCTGCGCCGCCCCACCGGCCTTTTCCCCACCGAGGACCAGGGCTTCGCCATCCTCCTCACCAGGCTTCCCGAGGGGGCTTCTCTTCCCAGGCTGCGACAGACCACGGAGCGGATCGATGCGGCCCTGCGTCAGACCGAGGGGGTCGATGCCTGGGTCGATGTGGGCGGGCTCTCCATACTCGACGCGGCCAACGTCCCGAACATCGCCACCACCTTCATCATCTACAAGCATTGGAAGGACCGCAGCTCCGACCTGGACCAGGACCGGATCGTCGGTAACATCTACCAGGCCCTCTCCGGCATCCAGGATGGGCAGTTCTACGTGGCCATACCGCCCCCCGTCCCGGGGCTGGGACAGACGGGGGGCTTCCAGATGATGGTGGAGGACCGCAGGAGCCTCGGGCTGAATCAGCTGCACGAGGCGGCTACCGAGCTGGTCAACGCCAGCAATGGCCAGCAGGGACTCTCGTACCTCACCACCACCTTCAGCGTCAGCAACCCGCAGATCTATCTGGATATCGACCGCACCAAGGCCGAGTCCCTGCAGGTCCCCCTTGCCAGCGTGCTGGATACCCTGCAGGCCAACCTCGGCTCCTCATTTGTCAACCTCTTCAACAAGTTCAACCAGGTGTACCAGGTCTACGTCCAGGCCGACGCTCAGTACCGACTGCAGCCAAAGGACATCCAGGGTCTCTACGTAAGGAACCGGCTGGACCAGATGGTGCCACTGAGCTCCATCGTCACCATACGCGAGGTGCAGGGGCCCGAGTTGATCACCCGTTACAATCTCTATCCCGCCGCCGCCATCTTCGGCTCGGCGGCGCCCGGCTTCAGCTCCGGGCAGGCCCTCTCCACCATGGAGCGGCTGGCGTCCCAGGCGCTTCCCCGGGGGATTTCCTACGACTGGACCTCGACCAGCTTCCAGGAGCAGCAGGTCGGCAGCCAGGCCTACTATGTCTATGCGCTCTCCATCATCATGGTCTTCATGGTGCTGGCGGCCCTCTACGAGAGCTGGACCTCGCCGGCCGCGGTGATCCTGGTGGTCCCGATGGCGCTGGTGGGTGTGCTCCTGGCGCTGATGGCGCGGGGATTCGGTAACGACCTGTACACCCAGATCGGCCTGATCCTGATGATCGCGCTGGCCAGCAAGAACGCCATCCTGATCGTTGAGTATGCACGCGATCTTCACCACGGAGGGATGAGTGCCGGCGAGGCGGCTATCGAGGCCACCCGGCGGCGTTTCCGACCGATCGTCATGACCTCGTTCGCCTTCATCCTCGGGGTCACTCCGCTCCTCTTCGCCAGGGGCGCCGGCGCGGCCAGCCAGCGGGCGCTGGGTACGGTGGTCTTCGGGGGGATGCTTTCCTCGACCCTTCTGGCCATTCCCTTCGTGCCGGTCTTTTACGTGGTCATGCAGACCATCAGCGAGCGGGTGGAGAGATGGAAGAACAGGAAGAAGGCTCCGGAGTCGGATCGGGAGGAAAGAAGGCCGGAATCTGGAGAGGGGGGAGAGGGGATTTGAGGGGCGGGAATGTCGGTCAACATCTCTAGCGGCTACAACGGCGGCTTCCCGGTGATCAGCACCTTGGGGCCGTTTTTGATTTTATGGAAGGTGCCGGGGTCGCTGCCCGGATCGACCACCCAACTGTAGAGCACCTTGGCCGCCTGCAGGTAAGGCCTGGTCAGGGGGTGGTAATCCTTGCCGTAGACCTTCTTGTCGTAGGCGCTGTAATACTCAACCTGCATCTCCTCGTCGTAAAGCCCAATGCAGCCATGGGACACGGGATAGCCGGGGACGTCGCGCCCGTGGATCCAGTAGGACGGCGTGCTATCCTTGCTCTTGTCTACCCAAAACCTCAAGCCGTAATGCATCGGGTAGGGGCGCCCGATCTCCTCCACCGTGTAGAGGTTCGACTTGTGGCTGCGGTCTGCGGCATCGACGCGGTACCCGCCGTTGGGCACGCGATAACCTTCTTTTGCCAAGGCAATGGGGAAGGAATAGACCAGCTTCCCGTACTGGTAGGCGCCCAGATACATCTCGGTCTGGTCCACCAGAATGAACTTCGGCTCCCGCGCGGCCTGGGGATAGGTGGCAGGGAGAGGGGTGAAACTGTTGAGCTGCTGAGGATGCTTGGGGACCTTGATCGAGACCCCGCCGTAGAAGTGGCGCCGGTCCATCCTGTTGAAACGAAGCACGTCGAGCCAATGCCCGCCGAATAGCCCCTGCGGTGTGTCCGTCTGCTTCAGCTTCAGACATCGCC